>NZ_SFBZ01000066.1:0-6838 GCF_007095495.1 Microcystis sp. M_QC_C_20170808_M9Col
CCAATCCTAGGGATTCGGTTTGAGATGTTTGAAGAGGGTTTAGAGGTCTTTTATCCCGATGGGGAACGATTTAAAGACCCTGAAACCCTCTTTGAGGAACGCAACCAAGCACAACAAGAACGTGACCAAGCACAACAAGAACGCGATCGCGCTTTTGCCCGATTACGGGAATTGGGCATTGACCCGACACAGTTGTGACTATAATTAATCTTCAGCGGAGATACCGTCATCTTCCACCACCGCTTCGGTGATAGGAGAGGGGGGAATTTCCGTTAAGGGAGATAAATCGGCAGGGGGGGCCACCACGCGATCGAGTTTTAGGGTTAAATAACGAATAACCTCATCACTTAAACGCATGGCCCGTTCCATGGGGGCGACTTGTTTGCCGCTGGCCTGATAATTCATCTGCACATAGACACCATCATTGAGTTTTTTGATGGGATAGGCCAGACGTTTTTTACCCCACACCTTAACTTGAATGTCTGTGGCGCTGTGTTCGCTAATCAGAGTCCGATAACGTTCCACTTGTTGCTGAACGACTTCTTCCCCTAAATCGGGACGGAGAATGTAAAGAGTTTCGTAGTTATTGCTCATCTCAGAATCCTTATGGACTAGAAGGCTTCTTTGTCAAGGCCAGGAGTTAATTGATTTTCATAACTCTCTAGCTTTTAATAAAGAAGCAAGGATATATGATCATACTACTATCCGAGAGTCGATCGCTAGTCATTCCCAGAAAAATATGGCGCAACGCTATGTACGAGTGAAACATCGTCAAGGACAAATCTTCTACGGACTGTTACAGCTAAACCGTAGCGTTGCCGTCTTTGATGCCCCTCCCTGGCAAGGAGGGCAACTAACCAAACTAGAATTAGAACCTGATAGCTACCAACTATTAGCCCCCTGTTTCCCGTCGAAAATTATTGCCGTGGGCAAAAATTACCGCGCCCACGCCGCCGAGATGGGAACACCTGTACCGGAAGAACCGCTTTTATTTCTCAAGCCACCGACGACAATTATCGCCGATGGTGAAACGATTTTTTATCCGCCCCAATCGGAAAGAGTGGATTATGAGGGAGAATTAGCATTAATTATCGGAGAAACCGCCAAAAACTGCACCACAGCCCAGGCCAGAAGTAAAATCTGGGGTTATACCATTGCTAACGATGTCACCGCTAGGGATTTACAGAAAAAAGATAGCCAATGGACGCGGGCGAAAGGATTTGACAGTTTTTGTCCCCTCGGCCCCTGGATTGTCCGGGAATTGAGTATCGGGGCGCAATTAACCACTTTTCTCAATGATGGCAGCGAACCCAAACAAAGCAGTTATCTCAGTGATATGGTCTTTCCCCCCGATGTCTTGGTGGCTTATATCTCCCAAGTGATGACCCTGCTGCCGGGGGATGTGATTTTAACGGGAACTCCCGAAGGAATCGGACCGCTGCAGGTGGGGGATAAGGTTCGGGTGGAAATAGAAGGCATCGGGGTTTTGGAAAATAGCGTCATGGCAGCAGAAATCGATTAACGATAATTAACAATCCTAGCGAATACGGCGGGGTCTAGACTCGCCCCACCGACTAAAGCCCCGTTTATCTGCGATTGAGCCATAATTTCATCGATATTATCGGGTTTTACCGAACCACCGTACTGAATGGTTACTTCGGGATTATCTAATTGTTGCCGAATCAAACCGATAACGCGGTTAGCTTCCTCGCTTTCGCAGGTTTCTCCCGTGCCAATCGCCCAGATGGGTTCGTAGGCGATAACGAGGTTTTTTTGGTCAACATTGACTAAACCCCCTTGAATTTGCTTGATAATTACCTTTTCCGTTTCTCCAGCATCTCTTTGGGCTTTACTTTCTCCCACACAGATAATCGGGATTAAACCTTGTTTTTGGGCAGATATAACCCTTAAATTGACGGTTTCATCGGTTTCGCCGAAATATTGCCGGCGTTCACTGTGACCGATAACCACATAGTGAACCCCAATTTCGGTTAACATATCCGCCGAGATTTCGCCCGTATAAGCCCCCGATTTTTCCCAGTGGACATTTTGCGCCCCCAAGCGAATACGACCGCCGTGGAGGGTTTTAGAGAGGACAGCTAAAGCTGTGAAGGGCGCGCAAAGAACCACTTCTCGGTCGTCGGGGGTTTCATCTAGATGGGATTTAAAATCTTGCAAAAACTCCAAAGCTTCTCTCTGGGTTTTGTGCATTTTCCAGTTACCTGCAATAACAACTTTCGGCACAGCTTAATTAATTTAGTAGATTTGATAATTTATGGTACATTTTACTGTAAGCCTTTTTGTTACCCTAAGCAAGATCACCGATAATCGCTGTTTGTCGTGAACAGATTTCTTTAATACTTTTACCTCTACCTAGGGTTTGCTGAATAAATCTAAAAACTTTGTTTGATAAGGCTTTTAGACTTTTTTGACCTCAAAAAGTGCCTACCATTGGAGGGATCGGGGGTAAAATTCCTGGACTTTTTCCCTGAAAATTAGGTAACTGACCACCTCAAAATCGGTAAAACCCTACACCCTACACCCCACACCCCACACCCTGCCCCCACGAAAAACTTTTTGCCGCAAACCCTACCTATGCCCTAATCCCCTACCAAATCCTCATGCGAACCTTAGCGATCGGCGATATTCATGGTTGCTCGAAAGCTCTAGATCACTTACTAGAGATCGTCAACCCCAAACCGCAAGATACTTTAATCACCCTCGGTGATTACGTTAATAAGGGCAGAGACTCGAAAGGGGTGATCGATCGCCTGATTTCCCTACATAAACAGGGAAATTTGATTCCCCTCAAGGGTAATCACGAGATTATCATGCTGCAAGCCCGTAATAACCCCCTCAAACAGCGTCTCTGGTTAGAAAAAGGCGGTAAAGCTACTCTAAAATCCTATAGCGAAGGCCACCTGATTAAAATTCCCGAATCCCACTGGGATTTTTTAGGAAAAGTCTGTATAAATAGCTACGAAACTGCAAATCATTTATTTGTTCACGCTAGTCTCGATCCCCATCTACCCCTAGCCAGACAACCAGAATACAAACTCTTTTGGGAGAAATTTCAATATCCCGCCGCCCATAGTTCAGGAAAAACCATGATTTGCGGTCATACCAGCCAAAAAAGCGGTAAACCGGTTAATCTCGGCCATGCCATTTGTATTGATACTTGGGCCTACGGCCAAGGCTGGTTAAGTTGTTTAGATGTGGAAACGGGGAAATTGTGGCAGGTTAACCAGCGAGGAAATTTTCGGATTAGCCAGATTCAAGATTATTATCGTCCATCCTCTCTACGTCAGGACATTAAGGACGGTTCGCCGATTTTTGGCGGTTCACTCTTGTCGAGAGCGGCAGCAATAACATTTAAGGGCAAATAACTGGGGTAAACTCCCTCGCGAGCGCGTTCAATATCCGTTTCCTCTAGGGGAAGTTGGTATTTAACCGCAATTGCCTTGAGGATATCGCCGCGATCGATCACTCCCGCTAAGGCGGAGGCTGGTGTTAACACCGTGATCATCGGGTCCTGGATGGTTTCCAATTTTTGCACCACTGTCACTAAGGGGGTTTTTTCCTCAACACTGGGAATTTCCGTGAGGGGATGGGCAATATCAAGCAGTTGTTTTTCTGACCAGAAACTCCGCTCGATCGCCTGTAAATCTTCCACCCGAATTAATCCCCGATAACGTCCCTCGGAAGCGGCAAAATAAGCAGTATTGGCAGCCGCTCGGTCTAAAACGTATTCTTGGGCGAATTCCTGTAGGGTTTGATGGGCGTTTAAAACCCGCAAATCTCTGCTCATCACCTCTCCCGCTGTGAAATTGAGGAGACTTTCCTGTAAATTAGTCAAATTATCGTAGGCGCGGGCATTTCTGAGGATAAACCAGCCCATTAATCCTAACCAAGCACCCCCCACATCTGCCGTCAAGAGAACCAAGAAAATCCCCAAAATAATCCCTAACCAACCGATGAATTGACCACTGATCGCAGCCCAATGTAAACCCTTCCAGCGATCGCCAGTCGCTTGCCAGACCATTGCTTTGAAAATTTGACCCCCATCGAGGGGTAAACCGGGGATAAGATTAAATAGAGCCAAAAACAGGTTAATTATCGCTAAATGTCCGCATATATAAGTTAAATTGGCGTTTAAATAGGGTAAGTGACTGGCTAGGGATAAGAGACAAAACAGGAGAAAACTAACGGCGGGTCCAGCGATCGCTACTTGCAGGGCCTCTGGAGGAGTCCGAGATTCTCGATCGATCGAGGCCATACCTCCAAAGAGAAACAGGGTAATGGAATTGACCTGGATGCCTTGGCAACGAGCCATTAAACTATGACCTAATTCGTGGAGTAAAACCGAGATAAACAGCAATAAAGCCATGATTAAACCAAGTAACCACGCTAAAACAGAACTCTGGGCCGCCAGAGACTGAATTTCTGCATCAGTGGCATTGATCAAGGTGACAAAAGCCAGAATCAAAAACCACGAGGAATCAATATAGAGAGGAATGCCCAATAAAGAGCCGATTCGCCAATTTGTACGCATAATTTTCAGTGGGGGAAGTGGGGAAGTGGGGGAATGGGGAAGTGGGGAAGTGGGGAAGTGGGGAAGTGGGGAAATAGGGGAATAGGGGAATGGGGAAGTGGGGGAATTCAACTAAAACCCGAAAACCCGAAAACCCTAAAACCCCAAAACCCGAAAACCCTAACCCCTAACACCTAACACCTGTCCCCTTTTAGGACATTTGGAAAATAAAAGTCATTTTGTCCCCTTTACCGAGGGAAATGCGATCGCCTGCCCGGAGACGATGACGATTGCCGGGGGGTAGGGGAGTGTGATTAACGTAGGTTCCGTTAGCGCTGCCGCTGTCTTCGAGGTAATAGATGCCCGCTTCGACGCGGATATCGGCATGAACCCGGGAGACGATATCAGAATCGGGAAAACCGGAAACATCGATATCGGGGGGAATGCGATCATTAGGTTTGCCGATATGAATTACCGATAGATGTAGGGGTAATTCAATTTTGCTATCGGTTTGCAGGTGCTGCAAACTAGCTATTTCCGTCTGTAAGCGGGTGGCAGCCCGAACCGGTGGAGGAGCAACAGGAGGAGGTGCGATCGAGGCGACGGTGGGTGTAGGGACTGGTGGGACGGGTTCAGGTTCCGATTCGGGTTGGGCCGCCACCATGGGAACGGAATTAGGCTGTAAATTGTAGCCACACTGACCGCAAAAGGTGGCATCAGTTTGGATGGTTGCCCCACAATTAGGACAGGAAGACATCCGCGGCAAGGGAGTGTAACAGGCCTCGCATTGACTGGCCTCATCGGGGTTAGTATGTTCGCAATTAGGACAAACGATCATTTTTAAGGAAAAAGTAAAAAGTAAAAAGTAAAAAAGCAGATTAGGGGTTGGGTGTTAGGGTGTTAGGGTGTTAGGGTGTTAGGGTGTTGGGGTGTTGGGGTTTTAGTTGAATTCCCCCATTTCCCTATTCCCCCATTTCCCTATTCCCCCATTTCCCTATTCTCTAGACAAAAGAGGAACCAGCGGCCGCATCGAGCAACCAATATAATTCCCCGGCCGGGGGGTGGATGAGACGGGAAGGATAGGAGAAAGAGTCACCATAGGCAGAGAAAATCTCATGTAGAGCGGGGCGTTTACTTTCGCCGGCAGCGATAAAGATCACACAACGGGCCTGATTGATCAGGGGAACGGTAAAAGTTAAGCGGGGATTGCCGTCTTTCTCGCCGACGGTGATACAGCGATCGCTCACCGTTAGAGCTGCCGTGTGGGGAAAGAGAGAGGCGGTGTGACCATCATCGCCCATTCCCAATAAAATCAGGTCAAAAACGGGAAAATCGGGAGAATTGACCCCAAACCATTGGCGGAGATGATCATCGTATTTTTGGGCGGCCAGCTGGGGATCGGGGTCATCTGTGGGCATAGGATGAATATTAGCGGCCGGGATCGGTATGCGATCGAGCCATGCTAACCGGGCCATGCGTTGATTACTGTCAGGATGATCGGGACTAACGTAGCGCTCATCTCCCCAGAAAACGTGAATTTTTGACCAGTCGAGGGGTTGAGAGGATAAAGCCTCGTAGAGAGGTTTCGGGGTACTACCGCCGGACAGAGCGATGGTAAAATAGTCTTGTTGGTCGAGGCTGGTTGTGATTTTTTCCAGAACCAGCGCCAGAGATTTTGCGATCAGAGCTTGTTTATCAGCTAAAACTTCCACCAATTTCTGCATGGGTTTTGTTATCAACTCAGGGGGCTGTCTTTACTATAGGCTAACTATTCAGGACTCATCTGACTGGACTTCCCCGTTGACCAAAGGCCATAACCTGTGCTTTAGGAGGGATTAAGAGAATTTCCGCTAGCCCTTTACTGGGTACAAATCAGGGAAACCCCTAATAAATCTAACGCATGATTGTTGCAGTTCAGTCGGTCGAGTTATCTTAGAAAAACGATAACTTCTCTCTCTAATCGTACATTCTACTGTATTCAAGCAAATTGTCCCCAGGTCCTCCAACAAAGTCCGAAAACTATGCACAGGAAAGTTCTCTTGATTCCGTTTTTTTCTCTCTTTAGATTGCACCGATTCACTGCGATTCGCTTTAATCACATTCAGGGAACTATCATCAATTTCTTCATCCTCAAATAATAAAGGAGCTAAAGATTGTCTTAAATGCCATTCCACATAATAACTGAACTTTCCCCATACATATATACCATAACAGCCGAAAACCCTTATCCATCAATGGATACACCCCCTTAACTTTTCTTAATGTACCCATGTAATTTGTAACATTTCTTAATGGACAAGAATTCTC
>NZ_SFBZ01000067.1:0-4282 GCF_007095495.1 Microcystis sp. M_QC_C_20170808_M9Col
ACTTAAACTAATAAAACGGAGAGGCTATGGCTTTAGAAACTTTCGGAATTTTTGGGTTAGAAGTATGTTATCTTGGCATCTTGTATGTTGATTTAGCATAAAGGGTAACGAAGAGCCTGAAAATGTATGATTCTACCTGTAAATTTATCGCCCTTGAATATTCGAGAGACTTGGCCACTTGGTTACTGGGTAAACCCTTAGAATTAACAGAAATTAAACCCTCGGAATTATCCCTAGAGCCAATTAGAGCCGATACTTTAATCTTTTTGGAGTCGGAAGAATTAATCTTACATATCGAGTTCCAAACCGACCCTAAAGAAGATATTCCCTATAGAATGCTAGATTATGCCACCAGACTCTATCGACGCTATCCGCGTAAACCTATCCATCAAGTGGTTATTTATCTAAGGAAAAGTGACTCCCCCAAAGTCCGACAGAATGATTATAAACAAGGGAAAACCTCTCATCAATTTGAAGTGATTAGACTTTGGGAACAACCCTCGGAACCCCTATTAAAGGCCCCCGGACTGTTTCCTTTTGCCATACTCGCTCAAGCTGAGAAACAAGAAAACTTACTGCGGCAAATTGCCCAAGAAATCGAGCAAATCAGCGATAGTCGAGAACAAAGTAATCTGGCCGCATCTACCGCTATTCTAGCCGGGTTAGTATTAAAGAAAGACATCATCCAACGATTATTAAGGAAGGACATCATGAAAGAATCAGTTATCTATCAAGAAATCTGGTCGGAAGGTTTACAAGAGGGACGACAAGAGGGACGACAAGAGGGAGAAGCTAACCTAGTTTTACGTCAATTAAATCGGCGTGTAGGGGACATTTCTCCCGAATTATTGCCCAATATCCGTAGTCTTGACCTAGAACAGTTAGAAAACTTGGGAGAAGCTTTGTTAGATTTTCAATCACCACAAGATTTAGAACAATGGCTGGAAAATTGCCGAGCCAGTTAGTACAAATAAACTAAATGCGGTCTATCCATGAGAGTAGTTCACATTTTAATCTATTCCCCGGTAGAGATCGGCGATCGCTAACTCTAGGTTAATACTTTGCAGGATCACCCGATCGCCTGTCTCGTAAATAGTCGTTTCCCATGTCCCCAGAGAATTACGGCGACGGCATTCCACGCGCTGGATTTCTTGGGAAATTAATACATATTCTTCTAAAGTTTCTATCTGTTGATAATCTTGGAATTTTTCGCCCTTGTCAAAAGCGGCCGTACTGGGGGAAAGCACTTCCGCAATTAGTTTCGGATAGCGTTTCAGATAACGATCTTGGCGATCGCGAGGATCGCAGGTAACAAAAGCATCGGGATAGTAATAAAACTGATCTTGATAGTTAACCTTGACATTACCCGAGTGAAACCTACAGTCTGTAGAGTCGCCGAAATGTTCGTCAATGACTTTGAGAAAATTGAAGGCGATGCGCTCGTGATTATCCGTACCGCCGGCCATCGCATAAACCAAACCACGTCGGTATTCATGGCGGATCTGACTCTGGCGCTCGATAGCGAGATATTCTTGGGGACTGATGTAGTTGGGAACTGCGATCATAACTATAGGGGAAAGCCTACTATTAATCATAGTACGAGAACGGATCTGGCTCTCCTATTCTTTGTGTGATCAGTTTAACTTATATGGCGGCGATCGATCTTTGTGTCCTTTGTCTCTTTGTGGTTCCTGACCCAGAGAGCCGATAAACCAGCGCAAGAGGGCAAAATCTTGATAAACTGAGGGGATAACTATCCCAGACAATCCCCATGACCACTCACTTTATTAGTGCCGAAATCGACCTACAGGAAACCCCGCAACAACTGCAGCAAGAAATCGAAAAAGAATTAGCCAAACGGGGTGAACCCTTGCGTTGGGCAATCACAGAAGTGGATAGCGAGAATAATCAAGTCAAAGTCGAAGCGATTGTCACCACTGCCTCGTGAATTCCCGTCCCTATACCGCCGTACTAATTATTCCCACCGGCATCGGGGCAGCGATTGGCGGTTATGCTGGGGATGGCATTCCCGTGGCCAGAGCGATCGCCCAAGTTTGCGATCGCCTAATTACCCATCCCAATGTCCTCAACGGCGCACAACTGTACTGGCCTCTAGCCAACACCTATTATGTGGAGGGTTACGCTTTAGATCGTTTTGCCCGGGGGGATTGGGGATTAAGTCCCGTCCATCAAAATCGCATCGGGTTACTATTCGATCGCGCCATTGAATTTGACCTCTTGCAAAGACACCTTCAGGCTGCCGATGCTGTCCGGGCCACCCTAGGCTTAGATCTGACCGATTACCTTGTCACCGATGCCCCCTTAAATGTGCAGTTGCGAGAGGCAGCCTCCGGGGCCAGTTGGGGAACAATTGGCAATCCCGACAGCTTGCTGCGGGGGGCAGAAAAACTGATTAAGCAAGGCCGAGCGGAAGCGATCGCCATTGTTGCCCGTTTTCCCGACGATCCCGATAGCATTGCCCTGGCTAATTATCGCCATGGTCAGGGGGTGGATCCCCTTGCCGGGGCCGAAGCGGTGATTTCCCATCTGGTGGTGCGACAATTCCAAATACCGGCGGCCCACGCTCCCGCTTTAAGTCCGCTGCCCCTCGATCCGCAACTTTCCCCCAAGGCCGCGGCCGAAGAAATCGGTTATACTTTTTTACCCTGCGTTTTGGTGGGTTTAAGTCGCGCCCCCCAATTGGTCAAGCGGCCCGGTCCCGATGCTATTTGGAGCCGGGAGGTGGACGCGCTGATCGTTCCCGCCAGTGCCTGCGGCTCTAGCACAGTTCTAAGTTTTTGTCAAGAAAAAACCGTACTGATTGCTGTGCAGAAAAATAGTACAAGAATGAAGGTGGCCCCAGAACCCCTAGGGGTGAAAGCAATTAGGGTACACTCGTATATGGAGGCGATCGGTGCGATCGTTTGTCAACGGGCAGGGGTTAACCTCGCATCTCTTCGCCCTAATTTAAACTCTTTACGCTGTTTATCCGAGAATCCGTGACTAATTCCCCTAATCCCGAATTTGATCCCCTGACACGCACACAAGTCCTCACCATTATGGCGGTAACGGCGATTATCTTGCTGGTAGTCGCCAAAGTTTGGCAATATTTCGGTGCGATCGCTATTCCCGCCATTCGCTGGACTCTCCCGGATTTCCTGTTCGGATTAGCCTTAGCGGGGGCAATTAGTGGAATTAGTGGGCTTCTCTATGGTTTTTGGCCTAGTTATCGCCATAGTGCTAACGCTTACTTAGAATTAGTCATTAAACCTTTAGCATGGCCCGATTTAATTTGGATTGGATTACTGCCGGGGTTAAGTGAAGAATTATTATTTCGCGGGGTGATTTTGCCAGCTTTGGGCTTAAATATCTTTGGTTTAACCGTTTCTAGTCTAATTTTTGGTATTCTCCATTTTAGCGGTTCCCAACAATGGCCCTATGTTATCTGGGCAACTGTTGTCGGTTTCGCCCTCGGTTATACCGTCATCATCACCGGTAATTTATTAATCCCGATCCTCGCTCATATTATCACCAATCTCCTCGCTAGTTTTCTCTGGAAATTACAGCATAGTAATCAGTAATCAGTTATCAGTTATCAGTTATCAGTGGGGAAGTTATCAGTAATCAGTTATCAGTTATCAGTTATCAGTTATCAGTGACTACTCCTGTCTCCTATAAAAAAAATGGAAGTACAATTTCGCGAATTTAATCCTTTTGATGTCTGGTTTTGGCTGGAATTTTCGACGGTTCCCTCGAATATGGAACAGCAGTATGTAGAAGAAGTTTTTGCCTCTTGGTTTTATTTGGGTAAATTAGGGGCTTTCAATGCCGAAAACCTACAGGTACAGGAGGTGGGAGTCGATATTAGTTATATGGAATACGATCCAGATATGGCCGAAAATGCCTTTATGTCACCGATGCACAATATGACCGATTTTGAATACTTAGGTACTTGGGGACGTTGTTGGTTTGACCTTGGTACTAGCGATCTTATTGCTTTGGATATTTTAATCAATGCCTTGACCCAATTAAGTAAGGATTTTGTCGATATTAAACGTTTAATTATCGGTGGAGAAAATCAAGATTGGACGGTTAGCGATCGCAGCAATTATCTCTTTAGCGAATAATTAGGGTTTACTAAAAAAGTTTCTTGGTGGAGTCAGTATTCTCCGAGTCAGGAGTTTATTTTTATTTATTTATTCTCCCCACACCCCACACCCCACACCCCACACCCCACACCCCACACCCCACACCCCACACCCCACACCCCACACCCCACACC
>NZ_SFBZ01000068.1:0-16297 GCF_007095495.1 Microcystis sp. M_QC_C_20170808_M9Col
GGGGGGTTCCCAGAAGTCCTCGAAATCTTCTTCTATCAGTGCCGGAGAGGTGGCAGTTTCGTCGCTTTTGGCAATCGTCATTTTTTCGGCCTCTCTAGGTGGGAGTATCCATGTTTTTGCTGATTATTGATCCTATGTTACATCAGAATTTAGGAGTGAGGAGATAGATGTTAGGAGTTGAGAAAATTATCTCCGCTTAACAATGATCAAAACTTTTCTTCTGGGTGCGTTATACTGGGCTAACACACCCGACTAATACTAAATCCGTTGAGTATAGGCTACATATCAGGAGAGGCAATAGGCACTCTTGCAATAGGCAAAAGGAGCAATAGATAATCAGTTTTTAATAACCAGATTTAGTATAATATCCTTAAGCTAACCAAAAAACTTGGCTTTATCTTTAACTAATTTTGTCCCGATTCCGGCGGCAATGACTTCGGAGAGAATGCTAATTAAACGATAGATAGCAACGGTGATAAGTACGTTAGCGGCGGGAAAGTTTTCTGTGTCTAAAAGTGCGATCACTGTAGCTTCAAACACTCCTAATCCCCCCGGCGCTCCGGGGACAACTAAACCCAATAACCAAGCAAAACTAAAGGTTCCTAAGAGGGGTAAAATCTGAGCGGTGGTAATCATTTTTAACACCATCCAAGCTAAAATAAAACCCGCACCGCGCCACAATAAAAATCCAGTTTCACCCAGGAGAGGTACAAGAGGATATTTAGTTAGATAAACAGGTTCTTGAGCAATCTTTTTCTTTTGGCTAAGGATTTTCAGAGGATAATTTAAAAATTTGGGATGAATGCTGATTAAAATTAATCCTAAAACTAATATCTGTATCCCTAGACTTGAGCTAGATTTCATCCAACCTAAACCACTACCAATTACTGCTATAGCTAAGGCTGCACACACCAGCAATAAAAGTTCTAATAAAACGCTTAAACTAGCGGTTCCCCAATCACTTCCTGCTTTATTAATTGCCACGATGCGAGCATAAAAGTGACCGATATTACCGGGTAGATATTTTCCTAAATTGGTAATCATATAGATGCCAATTCCTGTGGAGGTTTTAATCGGTTGTTGATAGCTTTTGAGTATCCATGTCCACACCCATCCTGCCCAAATTTGAGCGATAACAGTGGTTACAAGTGCCAAGAAAAGAAATAACCAACCATGATTTTCAATTCTAACTGAGGTGACGTTATCCCAGTTATTTTTAAGATTGCTGAGAACAAAAAATAAGGTTCCCCCAATAATCAGCCAACGTAGAAACTTTTTCAGCATTTCATTTTTTCCTTTATTCATTTTCTGGGGGGAACCAATCGAGATCAAGAAGATTTTCTAAACTGTAGGGACATTCCCCAGGAAAACTAACTTGATTATCGGTTTTTTCTCTAACATAATTTAAAGCTTTCTGGTAAATACGAGGTAATTCTTGAGTGAGATAATTGCGGAGATTAGTAGTTAAATAAGTGTCGATCTGGTTTTTGAAATTGACGATTTCTGAACGCCAATGACTAGGATTATATTTTCTCTTGACTGTCCAAAATTGTAGCAGTAAATAATGTCTAATAATTTGCTCTAATAAACTAGCAACACGAAACTTTTTTTCGTTTCCCAAATCTTCTAACTCCTCGATTAAATTATCTAAATCTAAAGCGTCAAATCTTTTAGCCTTGAGCAGTTCTATGGTTTCTTCCAACCAGAGGGAATCATCAATCTCGTAGAGAGTTTTTAAGTCGGGAATAACAGTCATTATCATCTCCTTTATTCGTAAGGTGGTAGCCAATTGGGATCGAGAATTTCTTCTAAACTGTAGGGACAAGTATTAGGGAAAGTCACTTGATTTTTTGTCTTTTTTCTCACATAACGGATTGCCTTCTGATAAATATTATCAAATTCTTGTTCTAAATATTTCCGTAAACTTGCCGTTAGGTAGGTATTTAATTGATCTTGAAAATTTACCAGTTCTGATTCCCAATGACTTTGATTATATTCTCTTTCCCTTGTCCAAAATTGCAGTAACAAAGCATGACGAATAATTTGCTGTAAAAAACTAGCAACACGAAACTTTTTTTCGTTTCCCAAGTCTTCTAATTCCTCGATTAAATTGTCTAAATCTAAAGCGTCAAATCTTCTCGCTTTTAAGAGTTCGATAGTTTCTTCCAACCAGAGGGAATCATCAATCTCGTAGAGAGTTTTTAAGTCGGGAATAACAGTCATTTTTTATCTCCTTTATTCGTATGGTGGTAGCCAATTGGGATCGAGAAGTTCTTCTAAACTGTAGGGACAAGTATTAGGGAAAGTAACTTTATTTTTTGTCTTTTTCCGCACAAAGAAAACTGCATCTTCATAAATGTTAGTTAATTCATTTTGTAAATAATTACGGAGATTGGTGGTTAAGCGTCTTTTTAGCTGAATTTGAAAGTTGACTATTTCTAACTCCCAGTGATCCTGATTATATGCTCTTGCCTCTGTCCAAAACTGTAGGAGTAAAAAATGTCTAATAATTTGCTCTAATAAACTGGCAACACGAAACTTTTTTTCGTTTCCCAAGTCTTCTAATTCCTCGATTAAGTTTTCTAAATCTAAAGCGTCAAATCTTCTCGCTTTCAAGAGTTCGATAGTTTCTTCCAACCAGAGGGAATCATCAATCTCGTAGAGAGTTTTTAAGTCGGGAATAACAGTCATTATCATCTCCTTTATTCGTAAGGTGGTAGCCAATTGGGATCGAGAAGTTCTTCTAAACTGTAGGGACAAGTATCGGGAAAGTTGACTTTATTATCGGTTTTTTGACGAACATATCGCACGGACTCAAAGTAAATTTGCTCAAATTCCTGTTCTAGATATTTGCGAAGATTTGTAGTTAAATAGCGCTTTAACTGATATTGAAAACTGACTATCTCTGCTTGCCAATGAGCCTGATTATATTTTCTTTCACTTGTCCAAAATTGTAATAATAAACAATGTCTAATAATTTGCTGTAAAAAACTAGCAACACGAAACTTTTTCTCGTTTCCCAAGTCTTCTAATTCCTCGATTAAATTGTCTAAATCTAAAGCGTCAAATTTTTTTGTTTTTAAGAGTTTGATGGTTTCTTCCAACCAGAGGGAATCATCAATCTCGTAGAGAGTTTTTAAGTCGGGAATAACAGTCATTATCATCTCCTTTATTCGTAAGGTGGTAGCCAATTAGGAGCGAGCAGTTCTTCTAAACTGTAGGGACAAGTATCAGGAAAGTTGACTTTATTATCGGTTTTTTGACGAAGATAGCGAAGGGCTTTTTCATAAATAGTTGCCAAATTATGTTCTAGATAATTTCTTAAATTAGTCGTCAAATAAGTATTAAGTTCATCTTTAAAATTGATAATTTCTGAACGCCAATGAGCCTGATTATATTCTCTTTCACTTGTCCAAAATTGTAATAATAAACAATGTCTAATAATTTGCTGTAAAAAACTAGCAACACGAAACTTTTTCTCGTTTCCCAAGTCTTCTAACTCCTCGATCAAGTTTTCTAAATCTAAAGCGTCAAAATTTTTCGCCTTGAGCAGTTCGATAGTTTCTTCTAACCAGAGAGAATCATCAATTTCGTAGAGAGTTTTTAAGTCTAGAATAACAGTCATTTTTTATCTCCCCTAGAATTGGCAATAGTGACCAGTTAAACCGATCACTAAAGCTTTTTTACTGTTTATATACTAGATAATTTTAGCGGCGCGCAGACCGAAAAAGAGACCGAGGGCAATTCCGCTAAAAACGATCAGATAACCCGCCAAAGCAGCAACAGCTAACACAGACATGGTGAAAATCTCCCAAGTAATTTAATCTTTTTTAGCATTGTACCGTTATTCTTGCCCTTCCCCTTCCTCCTCTTCTATATCTTCCCCAAAGCGCTGCTGGGGGGGGATTGCGGCGACAATTGCCTCGATTACCTTGCCGACTGGAACAATTTCTAAGCCCACATCTTCGGGATAAACTTGACCTCTAGGGACAATCGCCCGTTTAAAGCCCAATTTAGCCGCTTCTTTTAATCTTAGTTCCATTTGCGACACTAGGCGCACTTGTCCGCCTAATCCCACTTCCCCGATTAAGACTGTGCGCGGATCCACGACTCGATCGCGAAAACTGGCGACAACAGCGATCGCAACTCCCAGATCCGCCGCCGGTTCTTCCACTCCCAACCCTCCTGCGGAGGCAACATAGGCATCTAATTTCGATAAAGGAATGCCGACGCGCTTTTCTAAAACGGCGAGAATTTGCTGTAATCGGTTGTATTCTATGCCCGTGGTCGATCTTCGCGGGGAAGCGTAGCTGGTGGGGCTAACTAATGCCTGTAACTCCACCACAATCGGGCGTGTACCTTCACAGGCTACCACCGTCGCCGTACCGGGGGAAAATTCGTCGCGATTGCCTAAAAACAATTCTGAGGGGTTTTCCACTTCCACCAAACCGTGATCCACCATCTCGAAAATACCGATCTCATGGGTTGCCCCAAAACGGTTTTTCACGGATCTTAAGAGACGATGGGAGGCATAGCGATCGCCTTCAAAATATAACACCGTATCGACCAAATGTTCCAAAACTCGCGGACCGGCGATCGCCCCTTCTTTAGTCACATGACCGACAATTAATAAAGTAATATTCTCCCGTTTTGCCACCTGCATCAAGGCGGAGGTACATTCGCGAACTTGGGCGACAGATCCCGGTGCGGAAGTTAACGCCCCAAAATAAAGAGTTTGAATACTGTCAATTACCGCCACCTGTGGGCGTAGAGATTCTAATTCTCGCAAAATTTCCTCTAAATCGGTTTCTGGCAGAACATAGAGATGATTATCGAGTTCTGCGATTGATTCGGAGGCTTTTTTCTCCTTGCCATTGCCATTATTTTCCGACTCCACGGCAACCACTCCCACCCCCAAACGGGCAGCCCGCAGTTTAATCTGTTGTCCCGATTCTTCGGCGGAAACGTAGAGGATGCGCGGTAATCTTTGGGCGAGTTGGTTGGTAACTTGCAGTAAAAGCGTCGATTTGCCGATACCCGGATCGCCGCCGATTAGTACAAGAGAACCGGGGACGATGCCACCACCGAGGACGCGATCAAATTCCCCGTAACCGGAGGGAAAACGTTCCTGTTCATACTGGGTAATTTCCGAGAAGCGAACCGAGATGCGCGGTTGGGGGTTGCGTTGCCCTTTGCCGTTATTTGAGCGACTATTTTGCCATCCTGGGCGATTTACCGCCGGATTATTGCCACCAGCTACCACTTGTTCTTCTAGCGTCCCGTAGGTGTCACAACTGGGGCATTTTCCCAACCATTGGGGAGATTCCGCCCCACAAGCACTACAGATATATATTGTTCGCGATTTCGCCATGTTTTTTAAGAAAAGTTGAAGAAAAGTGGTTTGGGGATTAATTCTCTTGTCAAATTTAATTAAGTATGATATAGGGGAAGCAAGACCCTAAAGTTATTGATAATTGCCATAAAAGAAATAAAATAGGAAATTTAGGCTTAATGATAACGGCAAAAGGATATTCTATAAACAGGAACGCTCGTTATTTAACTTTAAAATTCATCACACTATTTAACTAAGGAGTGTTAATTCAGTTGGAGAACCAGAAGGAAAAAATTCTCGTTGTTGATGATGAAGCCAGCATCCGTCGTATCTTAGAGACTCGTTTGTCGATGATTGGTTATGAAGTCGTCACCGCCGCCGACGGAGAGGAAGCTTTAGAAACCTTCCGCACCGCCGAACCCGATTTAGTGGTTTTGGATGTGATGATGCCGAAATTAGACGGTTACGGTGTCTGTCAGGAACTCCGCAAAGAATCGGATATTCCTATCATTATGTTAACGGCTTTGGGGGATGTGGCCGATCGAATTACCGGGCTAGAATTGGGCGCGGATGACTATGTAGTTAAACCTTTTTCTCCCAAAGAACTCGAAGCGCGGATTCGTTCGGTGTTGCGTCGGGTAGAGAAAAATGGCGCCCCGGGGATTCCCAGTTCTGGTGTGATTCATATCGGTTCAATTAAAATCGATACCAATAAACGCCAAGTTTATAAGGGGGATGAACGCATCCGTCTGACCGGTATGGAATTTAGTTTACTAGAATTATTGGTCAGTCGATCGGGAGAAGCTTTTTCGCGCTCGGAAATCCTTCAGGAAGTTTGGGGTTATACCCCCGAACGTCATGTGGATACGCGGGTGGTAGATGTGCATATTTCCCGTTTACGAGCTAAATTAGAGGATGATCCCAGCAATCCTGAGTTAATTCTCACCGCTAGAGGTACAGGCTATCTTTTTCAACGTATTCTAGAACCAGACGAGGAATAGTTCTCAGCTATGGCACAAGCTGATCCCAATCGTATTTTAAGACTGTTACCCCTGTTCGCCGGCATCGTCGGGGGTACGGTATTAATGTTTAATCGTTTTGCCACTGCCGATTTAACCCCATCGCAAGCGCGTTCCGATGTGATGGGAGTGATTTTGAGTGGGGTTTTAATTTTGGTGGGTTTAATCTGGCAAAGAGTTCAACCCCGCTTACCGGATGCTGTGGAATTAATCGGGCGCGAAGGCCTGGAATTTGCCCCAGATTTGCCAGAACCGGTTAAAATTGAGCTTGCTTGGGCCTCCCATTTACTTTTAACCAACACCGTGACAAAATCTCTGATCGTTTATTATCGGGGAAAAGTTTTATTACGTCGCGGTATCTTAAGCCAGAATTCTGAAGTTAAAGTTAGTAATATTATCAAAAGAGTTTTAGAAACGGGTAAGGCCGTTTATTTAGTTAATTTAAATTTATATCCCGCTAAAATCGAGTTTGACTATTTGCCAGAAAACACCCAAGGCTTAATCTGTCAACCCATCGGTAAGGAAGGGGTGTTAATTTTGGCGGCAAATGCGCCGCGCAGTTATACTAAACAAGATGAAATTTGGATCGAGGGAATTGCTGATAAATTAGCCGACACTTTCAGTCAGTTTTAGACGATTTCAGTAAGATTTAAGAATTTGGTTAAGATGAGAGTAAACAGTTAGCGATCGACCTGTAGCTACAGCAGTTATCTCAATGGTGAGATAGCTATACTTTGCCGGCGGCGATCGAAGCTTTTAAAAATCGTTAACTGATGCCAAGCTGAATATTTTCTGGAATTTTATTCCTCTCCGGAGACTTCCAATGACTCTGCCAGTGAATTATCTTCAATTTCTATCTCATCAATTGTATCATCAGTTAAGCCCAACTCTTTCTTGGCGAACACGCGCCTTGCACGACGATCAAGAATTTTGATAATATTGGTTCTATCTTGTTTAATTGCATCAATGTCTTCTTTTTGTATCAACACCATATAGTATCTCGATACTTCCATCATTCGATAAGCATACTGAAAAGCGTCTCTAGTAAATTCACCAGTAGTCACAATCATAACTACGTCAGACCCTGTTACGAAGGTCATACCAACTTCTTTGGCTAATACTTCTACATCTACTCGCTTTGTATTTTTACACTGAATTTGCCAACGATGATCAACAAAGCGGTCTGATGCTGCCAGAACATCTACTTCACCCTGTCCAGTTTCATAGTCTCTTTTCCGCCATTTTGTGAATCTAAGACTGGTTAGACGAATCATCCAAATCGCCAGCAGTTCAAGAGCTTTACCTTTAATATGTTTGTCGGGATTATCTAGGTCATTAACAACATCTTCAAAACTTCGATTTAGCTCGGTTTGGGAGATTTCTGTAATATCGGATATAGATTGTAATAATCTAGATAACAGTTCCATCTGTGATTTCTCGGTAAGCTTGACAAGATTAGGTTTCGCTCCTCGTCCACCAGTCGTTTTCTCAGTTGCAATTAAGCCGACTTTTACTAAAGGTTGAATAATATCCTGAACAAAAGATTTCGAGGGGAATCGTATTTTATAAACACTGGTGGCGTATCTGGTAATTTTATTCCACTCGGTTAGCTCAGTAATCGCCATCTGAAGCATAGCCAGTAAAAAATATTTTTGTTCGGAACTAAGAGTATAAAGCTCGTCAATATAGTCTTGATCGAGTTCCAATAGATCATAGACTCGATCCCAGTTAATCTCATAACTTTTCTCTAGGACTTTAGCTTCTTGTAACCATTGTCTCATCGTACTAACATAAGTACAATTGGTCGAGAGTGAATACCCCATTTCTTGAAGTTCGTAAGCGATGATTTCTAGCTGGGGTTTATCTCCCCTGCTATTAATTGCTTCTATCGCTTTTATTAGGGACATTCCAGTTAGGTTAACAAGAATATGGCGAGCAAAAATTGTGAAAACTGTCTCACTATCTTGTTGATTGTCTAATATTTCATTAGCGATATCCGTGAGTCGATACTGCCAATCATCACCATCAATTGATTCAACCAACTTATAAGCACGAAGGGAAAGAAATGTATTCATGGCAAGTTTGCCGCGATTCTCTCCTTTCTGGAGAGCATTTTGGCTGGAATAGCCGGCATAATAACGTTTAGCAATCTCATCCTGAAGCACCCGACGATCAGGAAGACAATCAGAACAAAGTTGTACTAATTCAGATACTTGAAATTGCTTAGGAGAAAACTGGTCGCCGTAGGTAAATCTGATGATTTTTTTGTCTGTCATACTATCATCGCTGGCAGGAAACAAATCTAACTGAACAAAAGGTTTTTGAGTATCCATGGTCAAGCTTTTGTCAAGACAATCATTAGCCAGTTCTAAGGCTCGTGCTTTAAGAGTTTTTCTATCCTTTATAGGAGCTACGACCAAAGGAGCATCTTGTTCAAATCGAAACTGCGACGCTATCATATAATCTTCATTTAATTCAAACGCTAACCAACGACGCTCAAGGGTTTCAGCTACTCGTCCTGTCATGTTTGAACCAGCAAAAGGATCGAGAACTAAATCACCAGGCTCAGTACAGAGACTAATAACAAATTCGGGTAAAGCTTGCGGAAATCTAGCAGGATGGGGTTTCACCCCTTCTTCCTTACATCTTCTTTGATAGTAATCATTAGATGCCGTGTTAGAAGCAGATATAACATTTACTGGCTGCCCTAAATCATTCTCTAAAATCCAGTTGAACTCTCCTAGGACTGGACTACCTATAGAGGCGCCTCTTTCCTGAATAGAATCAGTAATAATATTTGGGGGAATAGCTCCTCCTCGGTCATTCTGAAATTTAGTAGAAATATCATGTCCTGACGGACGCAGTTTTGCCTCATAGCCATTTTTAATCAGGTTTTTCATTGCCTCGCTATAAGGCCGTAAAACTCTCTTGTTGTTTGCTTTCGGGTGCGGCTCCTTCGATAACCACCAAACGGTATTGACAGCATCCTTGACTCGTTCCCTCCTGACTGTCACCCATTCTGCGGGGGTAGGAAGTTTGGCTGGATTATACCAAAAAAGTTCTTGGGCGAGAAAAAAACCTAGTCCACCTTCTAATCTCGGTTTACAAAGTTCTATAACTAACTCGAAATGATACAGAGAACGCACGGGAAAACCTTTAAGCCAACTACCACCAATATCTATAACTAGGGAGCCTTTGGGCTTGAGAATACGATAAAATTCACCGGCAAATATTTTAAACCATTCAACGTAATCATCAGCGTCCACATTGCCATACTCTTTTTTTCTTACTAAGGCAAAAGGTGGGGAAGTACAAATCAAATCGACACTCTCATCCGGCAACTCCCCCATCAGTGTCAGGCTATTACCCAAATAAGCGGAACCAAGCCGAGTCTCATAATAGGGATTTCGGCTGATTTTGATTAAACCATCGTACTCAGTAACAATTGGCACTACTTTATTTTCTAGCTATTTTTCCCAACTTCTAACCCTGATTATCGGTCAGGGGTCGATGTTTCTCGATCAAATCGATCGCCTGGGTGACACTTTCCGGGAAAATTACCACTAAACCACCCTCGGAAACCGTGCTTAAAGCCTTCTCTAAAGCTTCCGTTTCATCGAGAATAACTTCCGGACGCAAACTGGCATTTTCTTGGCTAATTCCCCTGAGAATTAAATCCGCCACTTCCCCCCGGCGGCGACCGCGAGTATCGTTATCTTCCTTAACAATAATTCGATCGAACATAAGCGCCGATAATTTCCCTAATAAAATTAAATCATCATCGCGTCGATCGCCAGGTCCCCCGACCACGCCGACTTTTTCCCCGGACCAATTGCCGACAAAACCGCCGACGGCTTCGTATCCGGCGGGATTATGGGCATAATCGATTAAAGCGTGATGGTGTCCCAAGTCAAACAGGTTCATCCTGCCGGGGGTCTGGGCGACGGAAGGTTTAAAGGTCCGCACCCCTTGGCGAATTAACTCGATATCGATACCCTGCACAAAAGTCGCTAAACAGGCGGCCAGGGCGTTAGCAATCATAAAAGGAGCCATTCCCTGCATAGTCACGGGAATATTGACCGCTTCCTCGATTCTCAGCGTCCATTCTCCCTCTAGAATCGACAGATAGCCATTCTCATAAATGGCGGCCATGCCACCGCGACGGATATGGTCGTGAATAATCGGGTTATCGGGACTCATGGAAAAATAAGCCACTCTTCCCTTGACTTTTTCGGCCATACTAACGGTCAAGGGGTCATCGGCATTTAAAACCGCGTAACCCTCGGCGCTAACCACCTCGGCCACAACGCTTTTTACCTTCGCCATCTGTTCGATGGTGTCGATATCACCGATACCCAAATGGTCGGCGGCCACATTTAACACCACCCCCACATCACATTGATTAAAAGCTAAACCCGATCGCAGGATACCACCCCGGGCCGTTTCTAACACGGCAATCTCCACCGTGGGATCCTTCAAAATCATACTGGCACTGTAAGGACCGGTGTTATCGCCCTTTTCTACCAGATAATCATCGATATATACGCCGTCCGTCGTGGTAAATCCGACTACTTTCCCTGTTTGTCGGCAAATATGAGAAATTAAGCGGCTAGTGGTGGTTTTGCCGTTAGTTCCCGTAATCGCCAGAATTGGCACGCGACTGGGAGTCCCGGGGGGGAATAACATATCGATAACTGGGGCGGCGATATTGCGAGGTAAACCGCGACTAGGGGCGACGTGCATCCGAAAACCGGGGGCGGCGTTGACTTCTACGATCACCCCGTCCACTTCTTTCAGGGGTTTGCGGATATCATCTGTCACCACATCGATACCGGCAATGTCCAAACCGATTAATTTTGCCACTCTTTGGGCGATCCAGACGTTTTCGGGGTGAATTTCGTCGGTACGATCCACGGCGATGCCGCCGGTGCTTAAATTAGCGGTGGCCCGCAGATAGGCGATCGCTCCTTGGGGTAAAATGCTGGTTAATTCATAGCCCTGTTTTCCTAGCACATTAAGGGCGGTTTTGTCAATGGTTATTTTAGTTAAAACGTTGGCATGACCGTCACCCCGGTTGGGATCCTGATTAGTAATTTCGATTAATTCTTCTACAGTTGAGCGCCCATCACCGACGACGTGAGCGGGGATCCGTTCGGCCACGGCGGCAACTTTGCCATTGATGACTAAAATTCGGTGATCACTGCCTTTATAGTACCTTTCTACGATCACGCTGCGGGTTTTCGAGGCGGCACTGGCTATATCATAGGCTTCCTCTGCTTCCTGTTGATTTTTAACATCGATGCTGATGCCCCGGCCGTGGTTGCCATCGAGGGGTTTAATCACGATGGGAAATCCTCCCACTTCCTCGATTGCCGCTGACAATTCATCCAAGTATTGAATCACCGTACCCCGGGGGACGGGAATGCCACCATCCTTGAGGATAGTTTTCGTGCCTTCCTTGTCACAGGCCAACTCAACGGCTAAAATCCCCGAAAAACTGCTTAAAGTGGCTTGAATGCGCTTTTGGTGAACGCCATAGCCCAACTGCACCATGGAACGAGCGCTCAGGAGTAACCAAGGAATATTTCTAGCTTGTGCTTCTTTGACGATGGTTTCGGTACTCGGACCAAGGGCAGCATTATTGCATAAATCGCGTAAATCGGCTAAATCCTGGGCCAATTCTTCCTGAGGATAGGTTCCCGTATCGACAATTGATTGACACAAACGCACGGCAGCCCGACCCGCATAACGTCCCGCTTGCTCGTCAACGTACTCAAACACCACGTTATAGACTCCGGGGGTGGAGGTGGCTCTAGTGCGACCAAACCCGACGGGAGTTCCCGCCAGTTCCTGCAATTCTAGGGCGATATGTTCGATAATATGGCCCATATAAGTACCAGTGCGGACTCGTTCAAAGAAACCGCCGCGATAACCGGGGGAGCAGTAATGTTCGACTAAACTGGGCAGAACGTCGATTAATCCCTCGTAAAAGCCTGGGATTTCATTCGATGGCTTCTCTGCGAGATCTTCGAGATCCAGACGCATAACAATGAGCTTGTCGCGACGAATACTCCAGTAGTTGGGACCGCGCAGGGTTTGGGTTCTGAGAATTTTCATGATATAGCTGATGTTCGCTGTTGAGAAGCACAAAGAAGGCGTTGTTTATTGTCTGGTTTTCCGAGATTAGTAAACTGTTCATCGTGAACAGTTTTTCAGGAGTTTTTTTAACCCAATTTAGCGATCACTTGCTGTTTTTTGAGATGATAGCCATCACCGTAGGCAAGAATATGTACCCGCAGATTATGCAGACTCAGGGGTTCGTTAGCGGTGACGTGATGGTGGTTGGTGTGGGACATTGCCCTGGCATCAATTACCGTCACTGTACCGCAGCCGATTACCGTCATCGTGCCATCCCGTTCAAACATAGCGCAGGTATCCTCATCGATGCCAATTCCTAAACGTTCGGGATAACCGGAGATAGCGCTCATTAACCGAGCCATGCGGTTGCGATTGTGGAAGTGTTGATCGACAATGACTTCAGGAATCAGACCTAATCCCATGGCCATATCCACTAGGGCGCGATTGGGTGCTTCCCCGCTGCTGCCCCCAGCAATCATGTGATGACCCATAACGGCAGCCCCGGCGCTAGTTCCGGCCAGGGTGAGTTCTCCCTGTTGCACTCTTTGTCTGATTCTTTCCATCAGGGGAGTATCGGAGAGCAAACCGCATAAACGCAGCTGGTCGCCTCCGGTCATAAATACACCTGTACACTCTTCGATGTAGGCCTGGAATTGGGGGTCTTCTCCCTGTACACGATCGCGAATATCGATAACTTTGACGTATTTTGCCCCCATTTCCTCGAAAATCTTCTGATAGCGATCGCCGATTAAAACCGGTTCTCTGGAAGCGGAGGGAACAATAGCGATCACTGCTTCGCTACCCCCGGCGCGATTCCAAAAGGTGTGCAGTATCTCTTTACCGTGGACTTTATCCTCGGCACCACCAATGACTAAAATCGCCGTTTTGAGAGATATGGGGGTAGGATTTTCGTGGTGTTGGGTTTCTAGCTCGATGATCATGTCACTGAACGAATAGACATTTTTAGGGATGGAAGGTTTTTCGGGAAGATGGACAAGTATTTTAATGTTATTTTCCCTGAACGGTTGACGGAAAAAAATGCGGTTTAGGAATATTTTTCGGGACATCAAGCAATAGTAGAGGCGATTTTAGCAATTTTCTTCGATCCACTGGCAATGACGGACTGTTAGTTAACTTTAAGTCTAGGCTAGACTTCGATCACTCAAGCTAGAGCCAGAAAAACCCCTAGACAGTACAGCATAGTCTATCATGTTATCGAGATAGACTAGCGCCAAATTAGCAAGATTTTAACCGATCGAACCGTGACAAAATGATACATTAAACACTATCCCAGTCTAGGCCTTAATTTTCCCCGTGCAGTTTGACATTATTACTCTCTTTCCCGATTTTTTTACTTCACCGCTGCAGTCGGGGTTGTTGGCAAAAGCTCTCGAACGCGACATCGCTAGGGTAAATTTGGTCAATCTCCGGGATTTTGCCCACGATAAACACCGTCGTGTCGATGATGAACCCTATGGTGGTGGTGTGGGAATGTTATTAAAACCAGAGCCAATTTTTGAGGCGATCGAGTCTTTAGAAATTTTACCACCCCGGGAGATCGTGCTGATGACTCCCCAGGGGGAACCTCTCCATCAAGCTTTACTGAAAACTTGGGCCGGTAGTTATCAGCAGTTAATTCTCATCTGTGGCCATTATGAAGGGGTAGATGAGCGGGTTTGTGAGCATTTGGTGACTAGAGAGGTATCTTTAGGGGATTTTGTCCTAACTTGTGGGGAAATCCCTGCTTTAGCGATTATTAACGGGGTGACGCGGTTGTTACCTGGGACGGTAGGTAAGGCAGAATCGTTGAAATTGGAGAGTTTTGAGGCAGGTTTATTGGATTATCCCCAATATACCCGGCCGCCGGTCTTTCGCGGTTGGCAAGTGCCGCCGGTTTTGCGATCGGGTAATCATCAGGATATCGCTGATTGGCGCTATCAACAACAACTCGATCGCACTAAGGAACGTCGTCCGGATATCTGGCAAAAATGGCTAGAGGAACAGGATTAATCCCCCAAAATGCTGGCTCGCTGCCTACAATTTCAGGTGATTAAGGGCTAAATTCCGTTGTTGGAGAGCGAATTGATGGCTAGGCTCTAGTTGTAGGGTTTGGTTAAAAGAAACCACTGCTTCCGAGAAACATTTTAACTTGTAGAGACAACAACCCCGTTGATACCATGCCTCAGCCTTTTGGGATTGTAACTGTAAAGCCTTATTATAAGCGGCGACCGCTTCACTGAGTCGTTCTAATTCCCGTAAAGCTTCGCCTTTGCTAAACCAAACATTAGCATCGGATTTAATGGCCAGGGCCTGATTATAAGCCGCTATACCTTCGGCATAACGTTGCATCCGACAGAAAATCATGCCTTTGTAATGCCATGCTTCCAGATAATCTGGCTGCAGTTGAATCGCCTTATCCAAAGATGCGATCGCATCACTGATTTGTCGTAAATTAGCTAAAGCGATGCCGCGATAAAACCAAGCCCGAGCATTATTAGTCTCTAATTGAATTACCTGATTAAAAGACCCTAAAGCTTCAGGAAAACGCCCTAATCGTTGCAAGGCCAGACCGCGATTATACCAGGCATTGACAAAATTGGGCTTTTTCCGCAGGGACTGCTGATACAATTGAACTGCTTCGCGATGCTGCCCCAAATCGAGATGCGCGTTACCGCGATAAAACAACTCCTCTGCTGAAATTTCCCGCACTAAAGCTTGTTGCTGACGCAATTGCAGTAACTCTTTTATGGCATCTAAAACTTCTGCTGCCGAGGGAAAGCGTTGGCGCCAGTCATAACGGGTCATTTTATCGATAATAACTGCTAGATCATCTCTAACATCGGCCTGATCGCGCCAAGCGATTTCTCCGGTTTCGGCATCTTCGGGAAATTGCGTCGGTTTGAGACCAGTCAAGGCTTGAATAGCGATGATTCCCACGGCATAGACATCGCTAGACAATCGCGGTTTATTTTGCGCCTGTTCACTAGGCATATAGCCAGGGGTGCCAATCCCAATGGACACACTGGTCTGTTTTGCTTTTAGCCATTGAGTCCCCACTTGTTTGACTCCGCCAAAGTCGATTAAAACTAGCTTGCCCTCTTGGCGACGGATAATATTATGGGGTTTGATATCTCGGTGAATAATGTTATTTTGATGGACAAAAGCGAGAACTTCCAAGATATCTTTTAATAACCGAATTACCTGACTCTCTTCTAAACGCTTACCCTTAGAGATTTCCTGACTAAGATCGTGACCATCGATAAATTCTTGAACGATATAAAAAGACTTATTTTCCTGAAAACTGGCGAAAAATTGCGGTATTTGAGGATGATGGCCGAGTTTTTCTAAAGCTCTGGCCTCACTCTCAAATAATCCTATAGTAACTTCGTTAACCACTTGGGGGATTAACTGTTTGACCACACATTGAGGACGGCCGGGGCGATAGTTATCTTGGGCTAAAAAAGTTTGACCGAAAGCCCCTTGACTTAGAGGTTTAATAACCTGGTAACGTCCCCCGATAATTAGTTTCATGGTAGCGATAGGATTATCTTTACCCTAGAGCAGCTTGACGGGACGGTTAACAGCCAAAGGGGTTAACTTGCTCATGCCCATCTTGCCAGTCAATTGACATATTACCAAAAAATTGGGTTTAAAGCCTCGCCCTTTGAGGGCGACTTGATCTGATGTATGATATTAAGAATAGGGGGCCGGGTAAGCAACCGCTTAAAAAACCCAGTCATCAACCGATGAACGCACCTTGAAAACTAGAGTTATGGGGTTCTCTAGGGGAATGCTCCTATAGGTAAAA
>NZ_SFBZ01000069.1:0-6338 GCF_007095495.1 Microcystis sp. M_QC_C_20170808_M9Col
TTAACCTGAGCGACTTAGTTTTTGCTGCGCTTTTTTCTGGCTTGAGATTTTAGGTTCGACAGCAACTCCTTGATTGTTTTTTGAGTTACCCCTTGACAATCAAGACAGTCGCTACGTTCTACACTAGCAATATTTAGTTCATTTTTCGGTATCTTTTGAGACTTTTTTATCGGATATTTTCCAAGTCCGTCCTTGACAGTAAACTTGGCCATCTTTAATCTGAACGCCAAAAACCTGACGGGCTAATTGTAAAATTTCTTTACGTTCTTCATCGGTTAAATAATCATTTCCTTTTCTTCCGCTAGGGCAGATTTTTTGGTCGCCTCCTGCTTCTAGATAACGCTGTCTTCCTTTGGCTGCAATTTCGCCAATTCTTTCGTATTTTTGCTGTTGAAGTTCTGTCGGTTTTTTCATGGTTAAAGCATCCATTCTAGGGGAACAATTTCGCCATTAGGCAATAAGTATGATCTGGGCAATGTTAGACTAGAAGTAATGATTAGCCAAGCTCCATTATCTTCATCATAGACTCTAAAGAGCAGGAGTCCCAAAGTTTCAAGAGCATTTAAGACAAGATACTGTTCTTCTGTAGGTTCCACTTTTCTAAATAATTATTGTGATGATTTTCAATTATTTGGTAGATAAATTACCCCTTTAGCAATTCTTCCCTCTGTTCCTAATGTCTTGGCAGGAATTTCTAGGTTATCGGTGGACTCTATATAGGGTTTGCTGAAAAAGTACGGGCGAAGCATTCGGATAGAAAATCCACGGTTTCACCGATAGGTTATTGCCCGAATGCTTCGCCCCTACAGGACGCGGGCCGATGAAGACGCAAGGTTTTGAACGACGATTCTCTCAAAATCTTGCACCTGTTTCGCGAGAAAAGCCACAAAACCCTTACCTTGCCTAGATTTCACATTTATTCAGCAAGCCCTATATAAATTAGGATGTTTTCGTCAATTGGGATTGGAGTTAGTCGAGTCATGAGTAATGCAAAAATTGAAAATCAACTTTTTTCTTAACTATTTCCTCTAGTCAATTGCCATAGAAGTTCTCATCTAAGATTTGCTCTGGCAAGAAAGGACAAATTTGAGGATAATCATTTTCTGGGGGAATCCGAACACCAAATTGAGGGAGTTTCCCTTTCTTAATTGCCACTTGACGAGCATCTGGATAAGCTTCCTCGATAGCAGTTTCTAGATAGGATTTCAGGGAAGGTGTATCGCGTAAGTTTTTCTCAATTCGCTGGCGATGCTCAATAATAGAACAATACCAGCTATCCTTCATGGATGGCGGTGCGTCCTGCTGTACTTTTAATTTGAGCAAGTGAGCTAAAAGAATCATCAAATTACTTTCTAAAGTTCTTTTTTCCGATTTTCCCAACTCGGTTAACTCCTCAATTAAGTTATCAGTATCCAGCGCAGCAAATTCCCGCTTCTGTAGGTGGCTAATTGTTGTTGCGAGCCATACTTGAAAATCTTGTTCGTAGAGAGTTTTGGACATAGCGATAAGTTGTTCCTTCGAGTCAATAACTAGATTGGTAACTAAACGGCTACAATTCTCAAGGCGTTACTAATTTCTAGCTTCCCTTGTAGTTTACCAAAAAATCACCTAATATAGAGAAAATTTCTATACTTGGCTGACTGCCTATGGCTCCCTACACCATTTTCTAGTATCTTTGAGCAAACCGGCGAACGATAAGGAGTTAAAACTATGCCTTTAAGTTGGAATGAAATTAAAAATCGCGCGATTACCTTTCAAAAAGAGTGGCAAGGAGAGACTTCAGAAAAAGCAGAATCTCAATCTTTTTGGAATGAGTTTTTTCATGTCTTTGGCATTTCACGGCGTAGGGTAGCCAGTTTTGAGCAACCGATAAAAAAAGCCGATAATAAACAGGGTTTTATTGATTTATTATGGAAAGGAACGATTTTAGTTGAGCATAAATCGAAGGGGAAAGATTTAGAAAAAGCCACACAACAGGCTAAGGATTATTTTCCCAATTTAAAGGAACATGAGTTACCGCGTTATATTTTAGTCTCGGATTTTCAACGGTTTAAATTATATGATTTAGATTCAGGCAATCAATGGGAATTTGAATTAAGTAATTTTGTTGATAACGTTCATTTATTTGATTTTATTGCTGGTTACGAAAAGCGAGTTTATAAAGACGAAGATCCCGTCAATATTCAAGCAGCCGAGTTAATGGGAAAACTTCATGATTGCCTCAAAGAAATTGGTTATATGGGGCATGATTTGGAAGTTTATCTAGTGCGTTTATTATTTTGTTTATTTGCCGATGATACGGGTATTTTTAATAAGGGGATTTTCTGGGAATATATTGACCTACATACCAAAGAAGATGGCAGTGATTTGGCGATGCACATTGATGCTATTTTTCAGGTTTTGAATACACCAGAAGAAAAAAGATTAAAAAATCTGGATGAGAATTTAACTCAATTTCCCTACATAAATGGCAAGTTATTCGAGGAGTCATTACCCTTAGCGGCTTTTGATAGCAAGATGCGAGTCATGTTATTAGAAGCTTGTGCTTTTGATTGGGGAAAAATTTCCCCTGCTATTTTTGGTTCTATGTTTCAAGCGGTAATGAATCCAAAAGAGCGACGTAATTTAGGGGCGCATTATACCTCCGAGAAGAACATTCAAAAGGTGATTAAACCATTATTTTTAGATGATTTACACAGAGAATTTGAGAAGGTTAAAGGCAATCGCAATAAATTACTAGAATTTCAGAAAAAGATTGCTAATTTATATTTTCTTGATCCTGCCTGTGGTTGCGGCAACTTTTTAATTATTACCTATCGGGAGTTACGCGATTTAGAGATTTTGGTATTACAGGAGTTAGATAAAACGGGGCAGTTAGTAATAGATATTAGTAGGATTATTCAGGTAGATGTCAATCAGTTTGCTGGTATTGAATACGATGAGTTTGCGGTGAGGGTCGCAGAGGTGGCAATGTGGTTAATTGATCATCAGATGAATATTAAAGTTAGTAATACTTTTGGTCAGTATTTTGTGCGTTTACCATTAAAGAAAGCGGCAAAGATTGTTCATGGAAATGCCTTGCGGATTGATTGGGAGGAAATTGTATCAAAAGAGAATCTCAATTTTATTTTAGGAAATCCTCCTTTTGTGGGTAAACAGTTACAAAATGCTGACCAAAAGGCTGACATGAATCGTGTTTTAGGGGACGTTAAAGGAGCAGGTGTTTTAGATTATGTGACGGCATGGTATATTAAAGCGGCTGAATTTATTCAAAATAGTTTAATTCGTTGCGCTTTAGTTAGCACAAATTCTATTTCTCAGGGTGAACAAGTTGGTGTTCTTTGGCAAGAGCTTTATCAAAAATATAAAATAAAAATTCATTTTGCCCATCGAACTTTTAGCTGGAGTAATGAAGCAAAAGGAAACGCCGCAGTTCATTGTGTTATTATTGGTTTTGGGCTAGAAGATATTGACAATAAACGTATTTTTGATTATGCTGATATTAAAGGTGAACCAACAGAAAGAAAGGTTAAAAATATTAATCCTTACCTGACAGAAGGAAATGATTTAATCATTTTAAAGAAAATAAAACCCATTTGTAACGTGCCTGAAATGATCAAAGGCAGCCAACCTACAGATGGTGGTAATCTTCTGATGAATGACGAGGAAAAAGAACAGTATATTCGACAAGAACCCGCAGGAGAAAAATTTATTAAGCCTTTTATTTCTGCTGATGAATTTCTGAATAATAAAAGACGCTGGTGTTTTTGGTTAACAGAAATACAGCCTAAAGAATTAAAGCAGTTGCCCCTATTATTAAAAAGAGTAGAAGCTGTTAAAGAAATGCGTTTGGCTAGTTCTAAAGTTGCGACAATTAAATGGTCGCAGTTCCCAACATTATTTACTGAAAATAGACAGCCTGAAACTGATTATGTATTAGTACCTAGAGTTTCATCAGAAAATAGAAAATATATTCCGTTAGGATTTTTCAATAAAAATATAATAGTTAGTGATACCTGTATTGCAATTCCACGCGGTAGTATTTATCATTTTGGTATTCTTACTTCAGCAATGCACATGGCATGGGTTAAATATGTCTGTGGCAGATTAAAAAGCGATTATCGTTATTCAAACACCATCGTTTATAATAACTACCCCTTTCCAGAAAATATCACCGACAAACAAAAACAAACCGTTGAAACTTGCGCTCAAGCTGTGCTAGATACTAGGGCAAAATATCCTGATAGTAGCCTTGCGGATTTATACGATCCTTTAACCATGCCTCCGGACTTGCTCAAAGCTCACCAAAAACTTGACAAAGCCGTTGATTTGTGTTATCGTCCCCAACCCTTTACCAGTGAATTAAACCGTATTGAATACCTCTTTGAACTCTACGAAAAATTAACCGCTCCCCTACTCCCTACCAGCAAACAAAAACCCCCGAAAAGAAAAAATCCTCAATAACGAAGGCAAAAGGCAAAAAGCAGCTTTGTTCTCCCCATCACCCCATCACCCCACACCCCACACCCCACACCCCATCACCCCACACCCCACACCCCACACCCATCCCTAAGCGCCGCAATTCCGGAGATTATATAAAAAAACACCCAGAACAATCGAGGTGATGGACAATACTAAAGGTTGTGTAGGTCATCAGAAAAGCCCTTTCAGGGTAAAATACTATGAAACTAGCGTCACGAGTCAATCAAGTCACCCCCTCCCTTACCCTAGCTATCGACTCTCTGGCCAAGGAAATGAAGAGAAACGGCGAAGATGTCTGTAGTTTTAGCGCCGGGGAGCCAGATTTCGACACACCCACTCACATCAGAGCTGCCGCGAAAAAGGCCCTCGATGAGGGAAAAACTCGCTACGGACCGGCTGCCGGGGAAGCGGGGTTAAGAAAAGCCATCGCTGAGAAATTGCTGCGGGATAATCAACTGGCATACAATGCCGATAATGTGATTGTTACCAATGGGGGTAAACAGTCTCTCTATAATCTGATCATGGCGTTAATTGAAGCGGGGGACGAAGTAATTATTCCCGCACCCTACTGGTTGAGTTATCCTGAAATGGTGACGTTAGCGGGGGGAACATCGGTTATAGTGAACACTAGCCTAGAGAATCAGTATAAAATCACCCCCGAACAGCTAGAAGCGGCAATTACACCGAAAACTAAATTATTTGTTCTCAATTCTCCCTCTAATCCCACCGGTATTGTCTATACTCCCGAAGAAATCGCAGCTTTAGCAAAAATTGTGGTTGAAAAGGATATTTTAGTGGTTTCCGATGAAATTTACGAGAAAATCCTCTATGATGGCGCAATTCACCGCAGTATCGCTTCTTTTGGTCCGGAAATCTTTCAGCGCAGTATTATTAGCAATGGTTTTGCTAAAGCTTTCTCGATGACGGGGTGGCGCGTCGGTTACATAGCAGGACCGGTGGAAATTGTCAAGGCTATGACTAAGATCCAAAGTCATAGTACCTCCAATGTCTGCACTTTTGCCCAATACGGTGCGATCGCTGCTTTAGAGAGTCCCCAAGATTGCATCGAGGAAATGGTCAAAGCTTTTAGCGAGCGCCGACAGTATATTTTAGAACGAGTGCGAGCAATCCCCGGACTCAATTGTCCTACTCCCAACGGTGCTTTTTATGTGTTTATCGATATTAGTCAAACTGGTTTAAAATCCCGGGATTTTTGTCAGAAACTGCTCGAAACCCAAAAAGTGGCTGCTATCCCCGGTATTGCTTTCGGTGCCGATGATTGTATTCGTCTTTCCTATGCTACAGACCTAAAGACGATTGAAAAAGGATTCGATCGCCTTGATCAGTTTATCGGCAGTTTGTAGGATGATTACTTTGTTTGTTAGGGTGAATTTTGTTCGCCCTTTTTTTTGGGTTTTAACAGCTTATGTGAGTTGCTCACCTAGAAGGTGATTCAGGCATATTTGAGGATAATTTTCTATCTCAATTGTTAAGCAAAAATCGAAGCAATGTCTTTCTCTATAAGGGTTTCACCCCTTATAACTCCCGTCCATTGCATAACACAAACCGAAGAACCACTATTCTGATTGACTGGTATCACTGGAAATGCCCACGCAAACCACAAAATTGCACAATTGTCAATAGGGTTTGAGATGCGCTCACCCTGACCGAATCACCACCAGAACTTCCATCTTAAGTTGAACCCAGGGATGGGGATGATGAAATCTTGCATAATACCTGAACTTCCCCCATACATATATACTATAATAGCCGAAAACCCTTATCCATCAATGGATGCACCCCCTTAACTTTTCTTAATGTACCCATGTAATTTGTAACATTTCTTAATGGACAAG
>NZ_SFBZ01000007.1:0-33171 GCF_007095495.1 Microcystis sp. M_QC_C_20170808_M9Col
GTTTCAGCATATCCTACTCTTTCTTGTCTTTCATACCATGCTTGTGTTCGTTCGTGGAGAGCTTTATTGTAAACCAATCTTACACATCCCAAAGTGCGCCGCAATAGCGACTCTTGTTCGGGTGTGGGGTAAAATCGAAACGAATAGGCTTTTTCCATGTCTCATATTTTAGCATATATTTCGTAAACGATGCTCATATTTAACAGTAAAGCCGCCGTAAAACGGCGGGGTTTCAGACCCAAATTTTCGATGATGTCACCTGCCATTAACTCCTGCCATTCAGAATCTTGTTGATAGTGAGAGAGCATTATATCGGCTTGACTTTTGAGAATATTCCTCCGTTCAGTCATTGGTAACTTCAGAAAAGCAAGACGCTGTTTTAAGGATGGAGAGATATCTTCGGTGCTAGAAGCATCAGAACTAACTTCTTCAACCAAAATAACTACCTCAACAGTTTGTCCTACAGTCAGCTCTGGAGATTCAATTTCAATTCTATTTCCCGGTAGGACTTTTGCTGTCGTGTACAAAGTTGATTTAACCATTTTAAGCCTTCTCTTTAAGTATTGTTGTTAATATAGCTTATTAAGATCGGCGACCGCACTTAAACCTACAGTTTCAATCAATGTGCATGGTGCGTTCCCCAAAATCGATCGCTGGAGCAGTAGGAACCACTTTGGGGAACGCACCCTACGGCTGTCTGGTGCAACTATTATTCCACCATCGGGTATAATACTTGAATTTGATACAAAAAGTGTTTGTCCTAATTCTGGGTCAATTTTCTTTAATGCTTCGTTTATTTCTTCTTTTTTTATGCTCGTTTTGTATTGAAAAGATAATTGAGGAAACTCCTTTTCAAGCTGTTCAATTACAAAAAGTGAAATTTTTCCAACAGTTATGTCGTGTGATTTTGCTTCATCTCCAAATATACCAACTACACCTTTAGACTCTTTATGTTGATTCGTTAATCTTTTTGATTGATTCTTTTTAGTCATATTGTGCCTTTTCTTTACTTCAATCTTCCACTTTCTGCTACAGATAATGTATGTATAACTAAAAATTATACGGAAAATTTCTGGATAACACTCCTCAGAGTAACGATATGGGTCAACTTTTGGCATATCACCCCATCTAGGCGCAATCGCCAGAACTTTTCCCTATATCACGCCCAAAAGCCTGTTAGCCAGATTAGCATATTGTCAAAAACCTTGTTTAACTAAATTTCTGACAATTTAGGCCAATTCTAGCGACGATTATTCGATCTGACCGCACCTCTTGACAAAAATTTATCATTATTCGATTCGTTTAATTGTCGGGGGACTCTGTAAAGATTTTTTACTGGGAAATCCACACCCACCAACAAACTTTTTGCCGCAAACCCTAATTCAACCTTTTGCTCCTGTACTTTTAGCAGCACAGGAGCAAAGCTGAAAATAAAAATTAATAACTGTCCTCATCGGTGATAACTTCCACGGGAATCACTTCTTCTAACACTTTTTCCTGCATTTCTTGGCGACGAATTGGTATTTTGGTTTTTTCCAATTCAGGTAAAGCGACTAATTCCCGTTGTTTTTCCCGGACAGTATTGGGTAACAACATCGGTAAAGGTTCGGGAGTTTCTAACCAGTAGCTGGCCACCGGTAGAGTATGTTCTAAATCTTCCAATAAACGGGGAATAATCATCACCGCGTGCAGTTCACCGATTTTCTCTGCTTCTCGCATTCCCGCATCAATGGCCACGGCCACATTAGCGACGGAACCCCGGATAATGGCCGTACACAAACCATCCCCAATTGTTTCGTAGGAAGCTAACTGCACATCGGCCGATTTTAACATGGCATCGGCTGCCCCCACCATAGCGGGAAAACCTCGGGTTTCCAAGAGACCGATCGACATATTGCTCAGTTTGCTGAAACCCCGTTGACTTTGGGCAATTTCGGCTAAACGGCTACCAATGGGGAAAATTACCTCTAAATTGGGCATCGGTCGGGGAATAACCGATTTAGATACCAATTGTCCGAACTGTGCGGCGGTTTTTGCCCCTTCTTCCACTGCTAACCGCACATCGGCAATATTACCACGCACGATCGCCGTACAGTGACCACCGCCAATTTTTTCGTAACCCACGAGGGTAACTTCTGCCGATTTTAGCATCATATCCGCTGTCCCGACGATCGCCGGAAAGCTGAGGGTAGAGACTAAACCCAAGGCGCTATCTTTGGGGTGACGCTTGGTTTTCATCGTCCTTTGACCGGGGTTAGTTGTGGACGAGGGGGGAATGCTTCCATTAACTCTTAATCTAGACATTGAAGATAAACTTGCCCTAACAGGTACGAAGGGGGTGATTGTCAGCTATCCTGTTACTATCTAGTCTATCCTGTTAACCTTAATTGCTATTGAAGATTTTTGAGGGATTAGATAAATTTTAGTTATTGTAGCTTGATCAAGTTGTCTATGACAGAACAGCCTCGCAGTACAGATGATCGAATCAGCGAAACGGAAGCGACCGAATTAATGCGCTCGCTGCTTCATAAGGAAGGAAATTGGGTGAATTGGGGGCAAAAATGTCAAAAACTGCAAAAAGCTGGCTACGATTCCCAGTTAATTTTTGAACAAACGGGTTTTCAAAATGCCCAACAAAATTTAATTATTGTCGCTGCCCAAGTTTTTGAGAGTTTAATCAAAGCAGGAGCAGATGAAGATTTATTAAGTTACTACATCGGGCCGCGCAGTGATGTGCTATACGAATTACGGATTCTCAACCAAGAACAAAGACTAGGGGCAGCGAAATTAGCGGCAGAAAAAAGGATTGAGGTGGCTGAAGCACACGATATCGCCAAAGCTATCCAAGATTTTTCCCGTTTATCCCAGATTCCCAGTGAATTTACCCGTCATCCTGGAGATGCGATCGCTTATCAGTGTTGGAAACGGGGCAAACAAAAGCGGGATTTAGCCGAAAGAGCGAAATTAATCGCTAAAGGTTTGAAATTTGCCCATTCTGACTCGGCCAGACAGGCGATCGAGTCCTTACTACAAGATTTTACCGTTACTCCCTCCCGTAGCGCTCCCCTGCTACCCGTCCATCGTTTACAGGATGAGGACGAATTAGCCAGAATTATTCCTTTAGTAGGAAGATTTCCGGTGACGGTAACTGATATAAAACACACAGAAAGTTTGAGCGTCGAGGAACCTTTTCGACTGGTAACGGTGGGGGATAAACAAACAATCGTGCCTCTCCCCGGTTGGCAAGCAATTCTCAAAGCGATCGATCCTGTAGCTATTTTATGGCCTAGCGATCAATTACCTCGATCGATTGCCACCAGATCCGAGGAAGTGTTATTAGTGATCGATCGAGTTTTGGCCGAATGGGACGTGAACAATTATTATCTAGTAGAGAGAGATAATTCCGTCTCTTTACAATGGTTTGATAGTCCCCCCGATGTCACCATCTTAGGTCAATTGGTCTTGATTTTAAGAGCCAAAAATATCCTCGATGAAAAAAACATCACCGAACCCTGGCAAATGGACGACTAAATCAGTGATCAGTTATCAGTAAACAGTGATCAGGTTTAAGCTATTAGTTATGAGTGGGAATAATAAAATAGATATAGCAGTTTTCATCAGAATGAGGTATGAGCAAGGAGCTTAAACCCTTTGTTGGCAAAACTTGTCGATACCTCAGTAACGTGAAAAGCACTATAAACTGATAACTGATAACTGATAACTGATAACTGATAACTGATAACTGATAACTGATAACTGAATATATGCGTGCAGTAATTTGTGGATATTATGGGAGAGGAAACGGAGGAGATGAGGCATTATTAGTGTCTCTATTGCAGATGTTGCCCTCAGCAATTAAACCTATTGTTTTGTCAAATAATCCCAGAGAAACCAGTCAAAGTTATGGAGTGGAAACCTGTCCTAGTAGGGATTGGTGGCAAGTTTTTCAAACTATGAAAAAAGCGGATATATTTATCTGGGGTGGCGGCAGTTTAATGCAGGATGTCACAAGTTTTGCCAGTCCAATTTATTACGGTGGTTTAATGGCTCTTGCTCAATTATTGGGCTTAAAAACTATTGCTTGGGGGCAGGGAATTGGACCATTAAATAGACCTTTTACCCGTTGGTTAACCAAAAAAGTTTTACAAAAATGTAGTTTAGTTAGTGTGCGCGATGATACTTCGGCTCATTTAGTCGCCAATTGGGGTATTCATCCCATTGTTGCCCCCGATCCAGTATGGGCTTTAGACGCTCAATCAGTCAAGGGATTATCGGATTTACCCGCCCCAAGAATCGCCGTCAATTTACGTCCCCATCCCCTATTAACCCCGGCAAAATTAGATAAATTAACCCAAGCTTTAATTGATTTACAAATCAGCACGGGGGCGTTTATTCTCTTAGTCCCTTTTCAAAAGTCGCGGGATTTGCCCCTTTGTGAAGCTGTAGCCTGTCAATTAAGGGAAAATCATCAAATCATTAGTTTAGAGGATCCAAGACAGTTAAAAGGCTTATTTCGCGGGGTAGAAATGGTGATCGGAATGCGCTTTCATAGTTTAATTATGGCCGCGGCAGAAGATTGTCGTTGTTTTGCCCTGAGTTATGATCCGAAAGTGTCGCGATTAATTGCCGAAGTACCGATGCCGGGTTGGGAATTAGATCAGTTACCAGAGGCAGTTAATGATATTAGTACCACTTGGATTGATTTTTATGCCAATGGAGAGGGATTAACCAGCGATCGCAAACATTTTTTAATCGATCGAGCTTTAATTCATCGAGAAATTTTATCTAGATTGGTGAGCTAATTTTTATGTCGAGTGCGATTACCGATGCCAGGGCTATTTCATTCTAAAAAGTCTCAAAATATGCTTAAGTCCTTGACATTGTGGCATAGGTTTTGATCAAGGGGAAAGGAGGCACTCGGCACATCCCCATCCCGCTTCGGTCTCGTGTGGGGACTTCCCGTGCCATATTTTCGTTAAGGGCAGTAAAGGGATCGTTAAATCAATCAGAAATTGTTATAGCCCATTTCCTCCAGAGCCTAGCATAGAGGGGAAACCTCCTTTATCCCTAGGTAATTGCATGAATGGACTACAACAACAGATTATCAGTCTTGAGCAGAAAGTCGAGCGTCTACAGGATATTGTCGAAAGCCTCAGCCAGCAAATTGCTATCCTAGCTGGGGATAAATCGAGTCATTCCCTGCGAGAATCCCTGGAAATGGTCGGTTTTTCCGAGTTATCGGATAATAGCCTCTACGATCATAAAGATATTCTCCGGGATCACGGTGGCAAACAAGCCCCAGCTGTCAATGGCGATAATTCTTTTGCCGATGAAATCCAAATTCGCCGATTAACGGCACAATTGACGGCGGCCTACAATCGCATTGCCGCCCTCGAAGAACAATTACTCAGCTATCGCATCCATTCCTAGTTAATTTCTGCCCAGAGGATTGGGTAAACTGGGCAAGGTGGAATTAGTCGGCAAATTGGGCAAAGGATTGCTATTTTCCAGGGTGGGATTATTAGCCTCCCCCGATAGAGTCGCTAAAGCCACACGATCACCGCCTACCTGTCGCAGTAGGTCTAAAACCCCAACCACTTCGTTATAACTGGCATTTCTGGAGGCATTCAGTACCATCAGTCCATTGGGACTATATTGATGATAATTCTTGATCGCCTCGAACAACTGGGCGCGAGTCACCATTTGTTTTTCGACGTAGAGTTGTCCGAAATCATCGAGACTAACCACCAACATTTCCCGCATCGGGGTGGTGGCGGTACTAGCTTTCGGTAAATCGAGGCTGATAGCCTGTTGGCGAGATAATCCCACTGCACCGAGAATAAAGAAAGTGAGAATACAGAAAATTACATCGATCAAGGGAATGATATTAACCTGCACATCCTCTTGAATGCGGTGTTGATCATGCCATAATTTGAGGGGACGAGCCGTAATATGGCTACTTTTTGGCTTTTTGTGGTTAAGAGATTTAGTTTCGGCCATGCTTGATAAGGGAGAGATTTAGCGATCGAGAGGTTTTTCTAGGTTAGCACTGAGGGCGTATTGTTGGTCTTCTTGGTGTAACCAGCGTTGGCGGTAGATAATTTCTAAATCACTGCCGGCCTTGCGAAAAATTCGGGCTTGATTGAACCAGAGTCCCTGAAAAACACGATAGAAAGCGAGGCTAAAAATAGCGACAATTAAGCCGGTAGCGGTGGAAATTAAAGCTTCACTAATACCTAAAGTTACTCCCGCCGTCGAGGAAGTTCCCAGGTCACTTAATTGAATATTGGCCAAAGAGGTAATTAAACCGAGTACCGTCCCTAATAATCCTAACAGGGGAGAAAGGGCAATGACTGCCTCAAGGATTTTATCGCCCCGTTTCATTAGGGATAATTGTTCATCGGCAGCCGATTCGAGGGCAAAGTGAAAAACCTCTGGATCTGGATTTTCTAAACGCAGGGGTGCGTAGAGATAGCTACCAATGGGGTGATTGCGGGAATCTCCGGCGACTTTTGCCGCCAAATCCCAGTTACGGATGGCGGATTCCATAATGCGATTTAAAATCTGGCCCTCACTGAGGAGAGTACGACTCCAAAACCAAATTCGTTCGATAATAGTGCTAAGAGCTAAAATAGACAGAAAAAGCAGCGGCCACATGGCCACTCCGCCTTTTTGGATTAAATCAGTTATACTCACGAGTTGTTTTGTTCCTCCAATACCGGGCGATTCGGGGTTGATTATTTAGTTTAAGATTTAAGTCGATCGATTGACATTTATACTTTTTATACCATTTTTCAAAAATCGTGCCATACTTAAGGCGTTTCTCCTAAAGATGAAGTATAACCTGATAGGGCATCCTCTACTGTCTCGGAGTCTCGACTAGGAAATTAATTCTGGCTCTTCGGTTTGTGTTATGCAATGGACGGGGGTTATAAGGGATGGAACACTTATATAGAAAGGCATTTAGCGATTTTTGTCAATTGTTTTTGATCTAGAGCGAACTAATCAATTAAACGAAGAACCCAAATCATTAACAGAAATTGCTGTTTCACACAGTCAACAACAACCGGGAGCATCTCACTTACGCAATAAGTAATTATACTTAGCCTAAAAGCCACTCTTAATCGTGTCTTGGAACGAAATCGAGGCTTTTAAAGACTGCGTACATGGAGAATTAAAACAAGAATTACCCTCGAAAAGCCTATTTACCATTTTGAAGAATTACCATCTAACACAGAATTCAAGGAAATGAGTAGAGACGGCGGTAAGATACGAGTGAGAACGCCCAGAAGCCTTAATTTGGCCTGATTATAAAGGGGTGAGTTTCCATCAATTGGGAGTAGCTCCCTTTCTTCAGGATAACTCAGCTTGATTAGATGTGGTTAATTCTCAACATCTAGCAAAACATGAAAGTTTGTTGAGGAGATGGACATGATGGTATCTGGAATTTATTGCGTGAGATCGGAGAGAAACAGGAAAGGATTGAAATTTTGGACTGGTATCATTTAATCGAAAACCTTCAAGGGAAAACTGCTAGATCTAAGCAATGTACTGTTCTGATAGCTTTGGCATGATTCAGAGCTAAACCCACAGGTCAAAAATTAAATCATAAAATCCTGCTTGTTTGGCTGGAAAATCGCCCATTTCTATCCTAGCAATAATTGATGGTAAAGCTGCGATAAAAGCAGGGCTTCTCTCCTTCGGGTGCAGACTCCAAGCTCTAGGGTTGGTGAGGTTAATCCTCAGATAATCCGTCTGTTTGAGCTTCTCAGAAATCATAATTTCCCAAGAATCTAATTTTCCCCTTCCAGTCCAGATATTTAGGGCTGTTTTCATGCCTTCTGGCCAATTGTTTACCAACTGCTGCCGATATTTATTATACCAGATGATAGGCAGGGGTAATAACTCATCAAACCGGTTACATTTGAGCAAATATAAGCGACTTCCAAAATGTTTAAATTCATAAAAACCTTGAGAATTTAGTTTGCCCATATCTGATTCACAAAACTTACCATCAGAGGTGGGCGGTCCTGTCATAGGACGGACAAACATAATCTGGGGATTTGCTTCCATCAGATCAATTCCTTCAGCAATCCATCTGTAGCTTGGCTCTTGGTACATCATCATATCGCTATCAAAATGAAGCAGATAGTCACTCTGACATTCTTCTATCTTAAAAATCGAGCCAAGGATCGGATAGCCTTTATAGTTATGAGTAGGTTTTATGGCACTGCCGAAATGTTTTAGATATAATCGTTCTTGATACCTAGGATCGTAATTAAAATCTACAATGCGGTCAACTACCCCCTTGTGCAGCAAAGTTTGTGCACATTGGCGTAAATCTTCCATCGTACCAATACCCAGACGATTAACTTTTTCCCCACTTAAAGCAGCCGTGTCTATGGCTAGCACTTTTTCTTGAAAGGGGAAATTACACATCTTAACTATATGGGGGATGGTAAGCATCATAAATGGTAAGTCGGTTCGCGCTACAAAAAACCAAAGCGAACAAGTGGGAGATGCCATTAATTTTGCCTCTAACTATTTAGATACGGAACGGGGCTTATTATAACATCTTCACAGCTTTTGTTTACCCCTTTTGGCAGTCTAAACCCCGCCCTAGTCCCCAGTCTCATAGAGTTAGTTGACAAGACTCGGGTTTTTGAGGTAATTTTTGAGAAGATGCCCAACTTGAACGATTAATCTCTGACTATTTTATGACTTTCCCCTTTGTCTCGATTATCATTCCTGTTTTTAATGATGTAGATCACCTGAAAATTTGCCTAGAAGCTCTTGAGCGACAAATATATCCTACGGACGATTGGGAGATCGTCGTTGTCGATAACGGGCCTGATGATAGCATTAAAGATTGCGTGGCTCGATTTCCTCGATCATCTTATCTGGTAGAAACCATCCCTACACAATTTGCCGCCCGCAACAAGGGGATTAGGGAATGCCGGGGTGAAATCATTGCTTTTACTGATGCTGACTGCCTTCCCGATGCCCACTGGCTGAGAGAGGGGGTAGAGGAGTTGGTCAATACTCCTAATTGTGGTTTGGTTGCAGGTCATATTGAGGTTTTTCCCGAAATCGAAGGCAAGGCCAATGCGGTTGAGCTTTTTGAGATGATCACAGCTTTACCCCAAGAAGAATTAGTTATGAAGATGAAATTTGGTGCAACTGCTAATATTTTTACTTTTAAACAGATTTTTGAAACCGTAGGATTTTTCAATCTCTCTCTTCCCTCGGGGGGAGATTTAGAATGGGGACGGCGAGTTAGTAGAGCAGGTTATCAAGTAGTTTATGCGCCAAAAGCCCTAGTCAAACATCCTGCTCGCAAAACTTGGCCTTCCTTAAGGTCTAGAACCATAAGGGTCATGGGGGGATTGCATCAGATTAACTTAATCAGTTACCCCCATCGGTCTAATTTAAACCGTTTCCGGGGCTTAATCCGTGATATTTGGCGAGATTGGCCTAACCTGAACGATTTTCTGGCTATCTACAAAGATGCCAGAATTCCCAGCCAAAACGATCGGATCAAGGTGGCCTTGGTTACTTTAGCAGTAAAGTGGACGAGGATTTCTGAGAAAGTTAGACTGTTTTTAGGGGGAGGATTAAAGACGGACTACAATAGGGATTTACAAGCAGTGGGTATTAAGTCAGAAAATATTTGATGTATAGGGGTTTTCCCTCGCCTGAAGTAAAGTTCTTATATCCCCTGCTGCCGACCGACTCAAACTTAAGACCCTGTACCTCATGGACAGGAAACGTGGGTGGTGATTCGGTAGTAGTGATGGCGGCTTAATCCTTTGCTTTGCTGTGCATTAGACCTCTTGCATAAATCCGAAAACAAACGATAGAAACAATAATAGGAGGGACTTTCAGTTAATTATTTATTAGTAGTTGATAATCTTCAAAAATGTTGCTGTACAAGGATCGACTTAAGACTTTTGCAAGAGGTCTATAGGTGGTGCGTTACGACGGATTGTCACCTTCGAGTCACAGCAGCAATTTTTGCCGTCTAACGCACCCTAGTGGATTGTTTCAGCTAATTTGGTGTATTAGAAAAATGCTATAAATTCTATAATCTAAGACTTTAAGCCGAAATCTATTGCCCTATTTTAGCTGAAACAGTCTACTGGATTGTTTCAGCTAATTTGGTGTATTAGAAAAATGCTATAAATTCTATAATCTAAGACTTTAAGCCGAAATCTATTGCCCTATTTTAGCTGAAACAGTCCACTACGTTTTACTACTAATCACGCCGGCTACTTAAGAGGGCCGTGATCAGCAAATAGGCCAGCGTCACCCCGATACTGATTTGGAAGGAATAGGGAGCGGCGCGGTATCGATACCAACTAGAAAAAGATTCAAGAATTCTCAGGGTGAACAACACCACCCAATTTAAGGAAAGCATTAGGAGGTAAAAAAACGCCCCGACTCCCAACGACTGCACAAACCGATTTTTTAATAAATCCATAGCCCTAACCAAGTTAACTCGAACTCTTAAGTAGTCGTGCAAAATTAATTTCCTAGTGAAGATAGGCAAGAGGCAAGAGGCAAGAGGCAAGAGGTGGTTAGATATGTGTAATTAATTTTGCTTAGGTACTTACAAACTAATTATATGTTATAATCATGGTTTAACTAATTTTCCCAAAAAAATTAGCATTACTTTTCTCCATCAATACTAAACACAAGCACGATACTGAGAATAATAGGAATTATCGGTAATGCTTCATCCTCAGAAAAGGGAAACTCAACTGTACTAGGCATGAGCAGCTGCAAACATCCTGAATCATCTGCCTAAGAATGTTTGCAGCTGCCGTTGCGTCGTAGGGCGACCAAATTGGGTACTCTGATGCGGAGAAGATGAATTGTAGTTCAGCGTCTGGGATTTGTGTGGCCAGGAGTTTGAAGAGTGATAATTTGTCTGACTGGCTCAGATTGTTGACCAGAGGAATTAACTCAGCGAGTGACATGGTTTAAACTTCTAGAGGTGCGAGAATGAATTCTCAATAAAATCTTAATTGGGGGTATTATCTGGAAAAATTCGTCTAGTATATAGTCAGAGAGAGTTTTAAATAGTTTAGAAACATTCTTTGGTATGTAAAACCTATGGAAGTTAGAGAGATTAAAATTCGTGTTGACGCGGAATCGGCCGAAATTTATGAATCAGCTATATTTGCTGATCGCCAAAAGCTTGATGCTCTTCTTAGTTTGAGGTTGAAAGAATTTGCTAGAAAACGCCGCCCACTAGAGGCTGTTATGAGTGATATCAGTCGGAAAGCACAAGCTAGAGGCTTAACTCCCGAAATTTTGAGTAATTTGCTAAGTGAGTAAAGTGAGATACGTTTTTGATACCAACGTGATCATTAGCTCTTTGCTGTTTGAGGGCAGTAATCCTGACTTGGCAATTAGGTATGCACTCCAAAATGGCAACATTTTGTTCTCATTAGAACTAATAGAAGAAATTGACGAAGTTCTCAGTCGTGCAAAGTTTAGAAAATATATCACAGATGAAGAAAGGGAAGAATTTTTAGACAGCTTTATAGATAGGGGAATATTGATTGAGGTGGTAGATGTTGTCAAGGAGTGCCGTGATGCCAAGGATGACAAGATTTTAGAGTTATCGCTTAGTGGTAAAGCTGATTTGATTATCAGTGGAGATAAAGATCTGTTGGTTCTTAATCCTTTTCGCTCAATACAAATACAATCTGTTGAGCAGTTTCTAAAAAGTGTTGGTCACTATCCACCAAACAAAGAGGCATAAAACATCACTGCACTCGACCGTATGCTAAACTATCCGTTAGAGGTGCGAGAATGAATTGATTATAAGCGATAGATTAATCTCTGTAATATCCCCAAGGGAGGGATGAGAAGGAAAATTTCCCTAGAGTCTTTCCATCAGGGGGATTACATGAATAAATTCTCAATAAAATCAACACAATATCAGAGTAAGAGCCTCTAAAAATCTAGCAAATTATCGCAGTTATCTCGGCCGTCGGCTTTTTTTGATCACTCCCACCTTATCCCCCAAACTAACGTCGTCTCAACAAATTTTTCATCTCTCCCCAGATAGAAAGTTGACCACCTAGACTAGAGGGATGAGTGAAAATTCCTTGACGGGGACTGAATAAAAAGGCCAACATAAATAGGGTAAAAGCGACAAGCACGATCGCCGGTCCAGAGGGTAAATTCCAGTAGTAACTTAAATACATCCCACTGATACTAGAAATAATACCCACACCCACACCTAAACCCATGACTTGATGAAGACGGGTAACTAAAAGATAGGCAGTGGCTGCCGGGGTAATCAAAAGGGACAAAACGAGGATTACTCCCACCGCTTGGAGACTAGCAACGATTGTCAGACCGATCAGGAGCATTAAGCCTAAATCTAATAAATTTACCGGTAAACCCGCCGCTTGCGCCCCGATTTTGTCGAAAGTGTAGAATAATAGTTCTTTATACAGGAGCAAAACGGTTAACAAAACGATAACGGCAATAATTAGGGTATCGCGGATGTCGGCAGCAGTAACACCCAGAATATTGCCGAAGAGAAAGTGATTCAGGTCAATTTTGTTGTTTTTTTGGATGAGAGTGATCAGGGTGATGCCAAGGGCAAAAAAAGCCGAGAAAACGATACCCATGGCCGCATCTTCTTTGATCGGGGAACGATTACGGATCAAGTTAATCAGTAGGGTACTGACCATTGAGGCTAGTAAAGCACCCAGTAGCAGATTAAAATTACCAATAAAAGCGATCGCTAATCCGGGTAAGACCGAGTGACTGATGGCATCGCCCAAGAGGGCCAAACGTTGTACCATCAGGTAGGTTCCCACCACCGCACAAATGATCCCGACGATGATAGCTTCAATTAGGGATCTCTGCATGAAACTATACTGTAAGGGTTCGATTAATCCTGTTAATAGATTGTTGCCCATGAATCTGCCTTGGGGTTAAATTTTTCTGATTCTCGATCGAGGTTTTGCTCCTAGGGTCTATCTTCTGATCGGGGGAGAAGATGAGTTAGGATAATTAGGATTAATTGTAAGTTTTTTCGCTCCTAACTGCCGCCATGGATACCCCCGTTCTTTCCTCAACTTTTTTTCTGACTCTCCTGCTCATGGTGGGATTATTCTTTTTTATTCGCGGTTCCGTCAAGGAGCGTATCGAACAGCGTGTCTATCTTACCAGTACCAGTGACGACCAACTATTAGAACAACTGCGAGATTATTTTGACCGACGTTCCTATCAAGTCAAGGCGATCGAACCCGAACAGAATATTGTCAGATTACAGGGTTTTGTGCCGCCTAGCCCCTTTCTAGCGATATTTTTGACAATTTTGGCGGCCTTGGGTTTATTTTGCTTTTCACTGGTGTTATCGGTGTTATTTCCCGATACTAATCCCTATATTTTTGCTCTTGTGGGTTTATCTCCCCTCGCGGGTGTTTTCTATTGGCAAAAAGTCGGCCGTTTAGAAGAAGTGGCTTTTAAAGTAGAAAGCAAATCTCAGCAAACGGAATTAACTGTCAAAGCCCATCGGGACGAGTTAAGACAACTACAAGATAGTTTAACCTTTCTGGAAAGACAATAAGCTTTTTATGCCCTACGAGCGCCTAATTTATCTGGCCGATACCGATGCGGCCGGTGTGGTTTACTTTGCCCATCTTCTCTCGATCTGTCATGAAGCCTACGAGTTTTCTTTAGCACAATTTGGCATCAATATCAAGGATTTTTTCAAAGATTCTCCGGTTGCCCTACCGATTACTCAAGCGGAAATCCAGTTTTTTCGTCCCCTTTTTTGTGGTGATCGCATACAAATTGATTTCACTATCCGATCCCTGAGCGAAAACGAGTTTCAATTGCAGTATAAAATTTATTTGGCTGAAATCATGGTCGCAAAAGCGAAAACTCGCCATGTGTGCATCGCTCCCACCGCTAGAAAAAGAATCCCTTTACCGGAATCTTTAAAACATTGGTTAGGATATTTATCAACCCTAGAGGAGACTGGTATTTAAGGGATGATTTGGGCAGATTTAACGATAATTTTAACTAGGGATTGGTGGCATAATGCTTGGCAATTATTTAACCTTAGCACCGGGAGGATTATCTGGAATTCTTTTCTGGCCTTTATCCCCTTTATCCTCAGCTTTTGGCTATTTCGGATCACCCTCGATCGTTCCCTACTCTGGTGGTTAATTCTCTTAGTTTTCCTGCTTTTTTTACCCAATGCTCCCTATATTCTCACCGATAGCATTCATTTAATCGCCTATCTTCAGCAGGATTACGCCAAAAGTTTATTTTTTTTAGTTTTAATCCCCCAGTATAGCTTCTTTATTTTTATTGGCTTTCAGCTATACGTTCTCTCCTTACTTAATTTAAAAAGTTATTGTCAGCAAAGTCAGCTAAATTCAGCAGTTTTACCCCTAGAAATAACTCTCCATTTTTTAAGTGCGATCGGTATTTATCTAGGGCGTTTTCTCCGGCTGAATAGTTGGTATCTAGTCACTCAACCGCAGCAACTATTCTGGAGTTTGCAGAATTTACTGACTCAAAAACCTTTGATATTCATCTCTGTCTGTTTTTTAATTATTTGGCTACTATACGAAATCAATAAAAGACTTTACAATCGACTTTCTGGCTACAATTAACGCCTATCGGGAATTTCGACCCTCTCCTAGTCCCTTTCGGATTGATTAAAAGATAAGTAGGTAGGCGTTAAAAACTATCAGATCCCCCCGCCTATCGGCACCCCCCTTATCAAGGGGGGCAGGGGGGATCGAACCTAAAATCCATTTTTAATTTAATTATAACCAGCTACTTAGTAGAAAAACAGAGATCAATTGGCCGCACCGATATTATGATCAAGATCAATATTTTTTCTCTCTCATCCCCATGACAAGCACTGATCAATCTCAACCCCTGCCTAGGGATGACTGTTTTCACTACCAAAATTGTTGGTATCCTGTGTTATTCGTGCAGGATTGGCAAAAAAATCCCTACTCTTTCTCTCTTTATGGGCAACCATTGCTAATATTTCGCGATCAGCAGGGAAAATGGGGCTGTTTGCTTGATCGCTGTCCCCACCGCTTGGCGAAACTCTCCACAGGACAGATGATCGCTGGTCGTTTAGAATGTTTGTACCATGGTTGGCAGTTCGAGACGGATGGAAAATGTTCCCATATTCCCCAACTGCCAGTCAATACCCCGATTCCCCGCAATGCCAAGGTTAAATCCTATGGGGTGATGGAACGTCAGGGAGTCCTCTGGGTCTGGTTAGGAGAAGAGGAAACAGCGAAAGAAAGCGATATTCCTATCATCAAAGACCTAGAAGACCCCAATTGTGTCCATACCGATTATGTCATCGATTTTCCCTACGAACAGGGCTATTTACTCGAAAATCTCCTCGATCCCGCCCATGTTAATATTAGCCATGATCGCAGCGAATTCGGGGCAAAACGGGAAAATGCTCAACCGTTAGCCTTCCAAATTCTCGAAGTCTCGGCGCGGGGAATTCGCAGTCAGTGGCGCAATAGCCGCAATCCGCAGGAAAGCTGGAAATATCTGGATTTTATAGCCCCTAATCTCGTTCATTATCGTTTTTCTCTGCCTAATCCCCATTGGTGTGCTGGATTGGCTTTATACGGGATTTCTCTGGGTCAAGGTCGTTCTCGCTTACTGATGCGACGTTACCAAAATTTTGCCGTTAACTCCCGTCAATACCGTTGGCGCTGGTTGGAACATCTGCGTCAAAGTCGCATCCTCGAAGATGATCTACCTTTAATTCAAAGTCAGCAGCAAATGGTGGAAAAGTCAAGAGATAGTTTACAAAAATTATACTTACCCTTAAAAAGTTCCGATGCCTTGGTGATTGAGTTACGTCAATGGTTCGATCGCTATGGGGACTCTTTCCCCTACTATCAAGGCTACACCAGCCAGCGGACAACGGCGATCGATTTATCCGATCCTTTACCCCTCGATCGCTATTCTCGTCACACTGTCCACTGTCGCACCTGTAGCGATGCCCATGAAAACATGGTAAAAACTAAACAAATTGCGATTTTAATGGGTATATTATTAGTTTTACTGGCAATTTTATCCCCAAATCAGTCTATCTATCAAATTACTGCCCTTATTTTCGCAATTTTGGCTTTAGCAATAGCGATCGCCGCCAATTATACCCGCACAAAATTTGAACGCACCTATGAGAAAAAAGCCCATACCAAACTACAGTAATAATACTAAATCCGTTGAGTATAGGCTACATATCAGGACAGGTAAAAGGCAGCAGGCACTAATGCAAAAGGGTGAATAAATAATCAGTTTTTAATAACCAGATTTAGTATGACTCTTAAATGATGACAAATGTATCAGCAGCTGCCTGTAAGCATCCCACCGAAAAGCTAATGCGCGGGGGGTTTGGGGGCGGCGCCACGCCCCCAACGGGGGGTTTGGGGGGTAGAACCCCCCAAAAGCTTGGATTGAGTGATAAAATCGGAAGTAATGCCAGATTTTATCAGAGAGTTTTCGCGTAAAAATCCCAACTTGCTAGATTTACAAAAATGAGATGCACCCGAAGTCAGGAGTTAGCGAGATGTGTAATTAATTTTACTTAGGTACTTAACTAAGATTTCTACTACAAAAATCTGCCTAAATCGAATTCGGTTGTGGCAGTAATTTCTCGAAAACGTTCTTGACTGATAATTAACAATAATCTTTCAGTATAATCCACCGCACCGCGCAATTCTCGTTCTAATCTTGCTAAACCAGCGTTGGCATATTCCTCGAAAATTGTCACTCGCAAAGCTTCTGAATCTACCCCGTGGGGAGAAAGAATTTTCGTGTCTTGGAATTCATTGACTGCCAATAATTTGATTAGGGTATCGTAGCCACGAGAAATAAAAATTTCCAGGTTAATAGGTGAGGGTTCCTTCGCCACATTTTCTATGGCCACCCTCTCCTGATATTTTACCCCTAAAGCCGCCGCAAAAGCGATGACATCAGCATAGGTTTGAAAGGGTCCAATTCCCTGATTAAAATTAACTAAGGACTGGACAAATTCCCCTTTATCTCTAGCAATACGCACTCGATGAATGGACATATTTATCAAGTAAAAAGTTAAAAAGTTTACAAAATTCAGGAGATAGAAATCAGGAGTATTGATGAACTAATTGATCTATCCCCTATCCGCTATAACTGCTTTAAGGATAAGTTTTAATTAGTCCTTTAGCTTGGTAAACATGAAATTGTTCGATGGTGACACCACCGCGCTTGATCGGAATGACAGCTACTTTAGTTATATCTTGGAAATAGGGACGGTAGCGATCGATTATTTCCGGTCTTTCTAGAGAACTATTTGTAGTAATTAATAAACCATTTTTACCGATCCATTCTTGAGGATTAAACCAAATTTGATAACCCCTTTGATCGTTGTTAAAACAGGTGACGGGAATAGGAACTAGGGGATAGAGAGCCATATCTAGCCATGCGGTCACATAAAAACTATGGGTAAAAACGAAGCTAGAATCTTTTAAGAGTGCTAATAATTCGGGCGAATTAGCAAAGCCTTGGCGCAGTTGATTGATATCGACAATTTCCCGAGAAGGGTCTTGTTCTGGGGCAATAATTCCCCCAAAAATTGCGTATTGACTAGGTTTTTGGAAAGTGCCAAAAGTAACGTGAAGCATTGCTATAGATAAAATAGTAACGATAAAAATTCCCGATCCCCATAACCATCTTTTTACCCAGATTCGAGAAGATTGCTGCCAAGTATTGGCCTTTTCTCCTAATAAAATTGTGCCGGACCAGAACCCGGGTAAAATCCAACTAGGGGCGAGATAATGGGAAGCACCCACATAAAGCATTCCCAGGATTAAAGGCAGAGAAACCGAGAGAATTAACCATTTTTTTACTGATTCTTCTTCTCGATGAAAAAATCTTTTTTTCGAGATAAAGTTAGGCACTTGTTCGGCAAAGCTTTTAAATGTCACCCACCACATCGGCAGACCGAAAGGAGGAAACATCGTGGCGATACTAATGCCAACAACCGAGAGAATACCAAGAATATTAAAGGTTTTGGGTTCTCCAGAAAAACGGTCTTCTAAATGAAAGCGAAAGGAAATCCAATCATGGTTAATATTCCAGTAGATAATCGGCAATAAAGTTATCAAAAAGAGAATAAATCCTAATCCCAACCAAGGGGATCTAAATACAGGCCAATAGCGGGGAGTGGTCAGACAAAATAAAACTAAACCAAAGCCCAAAATAAAGCCGTGATATTTACTTAAAACCGCCAATCCTACGGCAAGTCCAATATAAGCGAGACGATAGCTAGGATGATAGTTTTTTTCCCGAATTGGCCAGAATTCTTGGGCAGCTAAATAGACTGTTAATGACCAAAAAAAGATTAAAGGACTATCTGGCTGCGAAAGAATCCCGAAGACGATCCCATAGATGGGGATGAGAGTGGCGATCGCTAAAGTCATTCTGGCGACCGGCAGACTGAACAATTTTAAAGCCGTCAGATACAGCAAGCAGAGGCTGCCAGTATAGAGGAGGAGAGTACCGAAGCGAATGGTAAATTGATTGACTAATCCCGTGATCCAAGTCCCAAAACCCGTGGAAATCGCTACTATTGGCGGATGATCGAAATAACTCCAATCTAGATTATGGCTGTAAACGTAATAATAGGCTTCATCGTAACCGGGATAAAGCCCCAAGGCGATGATTATTCTAAACAGGAGTCCACCGATGAGCAGATAAACGGCAATGCGATCGCTAAGTATTTTCGTCAAAATTCTTACCTCATTTCATCGCTAAAACTGATGTTAGAGACGGGAGATTTTTGGGGTTGCCAGATTCGAGATTTGTGCATCTATGGCAAGGTTAGATTTAAGTGTGATCTTTAGTTACTATATCACCAACTCTGTCATCTCTTAGCCCTTGGCTATCAGCAAACTCTCCCCAGGCGTTGCTGATTTGCGATCTGAAAGAGGATTAAGAGAACGGGGAACGGTAAAATGATGTTAAGTAAGTGTTTGTAATTAGGGTTTGCTGAATAAATCTAAAAACTCTGTTGGATAATACCATTTTTCATAAGTAATGGCAGAAATGGTTAATCGCCCTCACCCCCCCCCTGCCCCCCCGACATCGGGTTGGTGGCGCAAATAAGACTATGATAAACTAGAATACAATAGCTATTCTAAATCAATAAGAATATGCACATCATTAGCCGTACAAAACTGCGGCAATTTTCTGGAAAACACGCCGATGCTGTTAATGCTATTAATACTTGGTATAAAATTGCTAGTAAAGCAGAGTGGAAAAACCTGGCTGAAGTTCAAGCTGTGTATTCTCAAGCGGAAGCTGTTGGTAAGTTCACGGTCTTTAATATCAAAGGTAATCCCTATCGTCTAATTGTAGATAGCGTTTACAAAGACCAAGTAATTTACATCAAGTACATTTTGACTCACGGGGAGTATGACAAAGATGAGTGGAAAAATGACCCTTACTTTAAACTGTGATACCTACGGAAGGTTACTAGCCGAGTATCTACCAAAAGTGATAGAAAACGATGCAGAAAACGAACAGGCTATTATCCTAGCTGAGTCCTTATCTCATCGAGAAAATCGCAGTCTAGAAGAAACCACCTTGTTAAATTTACTCTTGACTTTAATCGAAAAGTACGAACAAGATCATTATCCCCTTGAAGAATCAGAACCCCATTCAATACTCTGGGAACTCATGGAAGCTAACAACTTACAAGAAAAAGATTTATCAGATATACTAGGTTCAAAAACCATAGTTTCTGATATTCTTATTGGCCAACAAATAATAACAGAAAAACAAGCTGTAAAGTTAGGACAGTTTTTTCACGTTGACTCAAGTTTATTTTTATCTACTCAGTAAATTTGGGCTATATTAGGTGATGGTTGGTTATAATACAAATATCTATATCTACACTGGAAGAAAATTAAACAAATGGCTAATCTTGAAGAAACTGTCTTAACAACTTTTCTTCAGCTTCCTCAAGAAAAAAAGCTTCTGCTGTAGCTGATGAAGTGAACTACTCTCAACGGAATTGAGAGTAGTTCAAGAGTAACCTTTGAACGTCTCCAAGAAGCTGGCTTTTGGGTTGCACCCGGCCTACAGATTTTTCTGCTAAAATTATCTACACAACAGTACACAAGCGGGAAAAGCAATAGTCTATGCTAGAAAAAATCGGAATGGGAGAATTCCGGGATCATCTCGCCAAATATTTGAGTTCTACTACTCCCATCGCCGTCACTTGCCAGGGTCAGACGGTGGGTTATTTCTTACCGGCACGACCGGAGCCATCGGAAGCGGAGATCGACGGGTTAAAACGCGCCGCCGAGAGGTTGGATGCGCTTTTACGCGAACAGGGACTTTCTGAAGATGCGCTCGTTCGCGAATTCCGTCAACTCCGCGAAGGCGAGCGTTAGGCTTTCTGCCATGACGAAAAGAATCGTTCTGGATGCCAATATTCTCATCCGTGCCGTGTTGGGGAAAAAGGTACGGGAGATGATCGCTCGGTTCGCTCCCACGGTAGATTTTTTTACGACCGATCGCTGTTACGCCGACGCAAGGCGATATTTACCGATTCTTTTCGAGAAACGCGACCTAGGGAGCGAGGACGCGATGGCAGTCTTGGAAGGTTTGACCGGTTGGGTGCGGATCGTGGATAACAGCCTGTACGCTTCTTACGAGGGGGAGGCTAGAAAACGCATCGCCGCGCGGGATGCGGACGATTGGCCAGTCGTGGCGCTGGCTTTATTGCTGGAATGCCCGATCTGGACGGAAGACGCGGATTTTTTCGGCACGGGGGTGGCAACCTGGACGAGCAATCGGGTTCACCTGTATTTCGGTGAGTGAGCGACGGCGATCACAACAATATCCGATATTCTGGTGAATTCGTAAGAATCGAAGATATCCCGCCGTAGTCGGTGGGTATCGCCCTGGACTAGGTGCGCTTCCCAACTTTGCAAGCGTTGGATGAGTTTGGCTAGGGTTAATCTCAGACCGGCTAGATAGAGCTTGCTGAATAAATTTGAAATGTAGGCAAAGTAAAGGTTTTGGGGCTTTACGAGCGAAACAGGTGCAAGATTTTGAGAGAATCGTCGTTCAAAACCTTGCGTCTTCATCGGCCCGCGTCCTAGAGCTTGCTGAATAAATCTAAAAACTCTGTTGGATTGCAGAGAATGACATTTGAGGGAATGAAACGACCCTACCCCGCCTATCGGCACCCCCCTTATCAAGGGAGATCCCCCCGCCTATCGGCACCCCCCTTATCAAGGGGGGCAGGGGGGATCAAACCCCCCTTATCAAGGGGGGCAGGGGGGATCAAACCCCAGGTAATTGACCACCCCTAAACCAATACACTTGTTCTATAGCCTGCCTAAAAAAATTCCAGAAAAGGGAATGAGGGAAAAAAGGGAAAAAAAGGGGAAAAGGGTTACAGAGTCCTCCCGAATACGCAGACTACCCGAAAACCGATATAGATGAAGCGGTCGTCGCGGCGGATGAAGGTGATGCGAATCGCGGAACGGCAGTAATTAGGATCGTCGCCCCAGGAACCGCCCCGCAGAGGAGAACGATTATCATTACCATTTTCTATCCAAGCACTGCCATCCGTCGGCGCACCGTCATAGTTATCGTGCCAAGTATCGGCGCACCACTCGCGGACATTGCCGTGCATATCGTACAGTCCAAAGGCGTTTGGGGAAAATTGTCCCACGGGAGTCGTTTGCTGTCGATATTCTCCCTTCGGTTCCTCAGCATAGATTCTGCTGGCATTGTAGTTAGCCAATTCCCCGGTAATGGTTTCCCCAAAGTAAAATGGGGTGGTGGTTCCAGCACGACAAGCGTATTCCCATTCCGCTTCACTCGGTAGTCGGTATTCCCTTCCCTCCTTTAGTTTTGATAATCTCGCACAGAATTCGATCGCATCGTACCAGTTGACTTGTTCCACGGGACGGCGATCGCTATCGGGACGGTCTTTAAAATGGGCCGGGTTGAGATCAAGGTCTTTTTCTACTTTTAAATCCGTGCGAGAGGCGATCGCTTTCCACTGAGCTTGGGTGATGGGATATTTACCCATGAAAAAGTTGGAGACAGTAACCTCATGTTCAGGGCGTTCATCCTTAAAACTATCTTTCTCATTTGGCGGTGAACCCATCAGGAATTCGCCCCCCGGGATAGCAACCATGGTTAGGGGTTCGATTCCCTTGCCTAGGGGTTCCTCGTAGTAGTAGGCCTCCAGGGGTTCTCTTTTGGTAATTTCTCCCCGTTTATCGACGTATAGGGTCTCGAAGGTGAATTTTAGGAGTTTTTCCGGGGTCAAGATTTCCTGTTTTCGCTGCCTCACTCTCTCCTCGATGTTTTGGGCGATATCGGCGTACTCTCCCCCCCAAGTGCGGAGAACAGCCGCGTCCACCTCAGCAAAGTAGAGAGAGCGATCGCTGACTGCATCCGCTAGAGAACCCTGTGGATTGGGGATTAGAGCCGAAAAATCGCGAAATTCGCCGTAATGGTCGCGAATATAATCGCCGATGCCGCGCCAAATATCGATCGTGCGTCTAGCGGCACTATCTGCCAACAGTAGCTGACGAATGCCGGGGTAAAAATCGTACCAAGCATCCGGAACCGTCGCTCCTTCCGGACTAAAGGTAGATTTTTCGACCAGTCCGCTAAAAAAGACCTCCGCTAGATGCCAATGTTTACTATCGGGTAAAAATCGCCGCTGTGCCAATCGCATCACCGGAGGAATCAGGGGAACGGCCGCCAGCACTTTAGCCAGTTCTCGGGCCAAGGGACTGGCATCGATTAAAAAGCCTCTCAATAACTCTTCCGGGGATTCCGCTTCCGGATCGGCTGCCTCTTCTTCTCCGGTTTCACCCATATTCACCCCCGCAGTCTTTGCTCCCATTAAAACCCCCTGAATCGAGTTACCACCGCTCCCAGCGATAAATTTCGCCCAGGTTGCAAAGTGAGCGGGGGATAGATTGAAAATGGGGAACCGATAGAGAATCTGCTTCGTGCGGAGTCTTTCCCCCACTTGCAGTGTTGCATTGGCAGAAGCGGGACCCGGTGCGATCAAAGGCCGGAGGATCGCCCCCTCTAAAGCGGTTCGTTGCCATAGCTCCTGCGGGAAAATGTGAGCAATGGTGACGGGGTGTTCTTTGCCCAGATCCGCTAGGGTGGCGAAGGCAGACCCCGATCGCCAAGCTTTCCCCAAAGTATCGGTTAGGACAATAAAAAGTCGGTTTCCAGAGGGTGCAACCAGACTGCGAGGGTTCCGTTCGATTTGCCCCGCACCGGAAAGCAAACGAGCTTCATTTTCACCCGTCTCGAACCACCAAACCCGCACGTCCCTAAAAAAGCCTTGCCAACGGAAGAGAGTGGTCATTCCCCCCGCTAGATCTCCCCAAAATTCCATCGGGGGAGAGCGATCGATCAACAGGTGAACCTCTAACCAACGTTCTAGGGGGGGACGGAAAGCGAGCATCGGTAATCCCCCCGCTTCGGCCGTCCGTTCCACTGTAACCTCGATATCCAACTCGTCGGCCCGTAATCCAGGCACGCGACGCGCTAGGGGGAGAATTGCCTTACTGATAGCGGTGGGTTCGGGTATCGGAAAGGGATCGGGGACGCGAACGGGAGAAGAACGATCGCTCTCGACCGAATCGCGCTTCCGGGAGGTCTGCGTCGGGCGATCGATGTTTTCGGGATAGGCAACGGGGAGCGTTGGCTCGATCGCTCCGGGGGGAGGGGTTTTTTCACCGCTGCCGGATGACCGGTTATCATCCTGATCATTAGATGAGGTTGCTTCCGACTGTCCGGGCTGCTCCATCGACCAAGGCGCGATAATTCGATCGAGGTAAGCAGCGCACCAGATCAGTTCTGCCATTTCCCTCTCGTCTTCCCACCAGATGGCTTTTTTCCCTTCCATCTCTCCCCCTACCCTTGCAAGGATTTAAAGATGGTGTCTAGCAGCGATTGGCGATCGGGGTCGGTGAGGTCGTTTCCCTGTAGTAACAGATAGACCGCGTTGAGCAGTTGATCGGTGGCTAGTTTGTCTTTGCGTTTAATTCGATCGAGAAATTCCCGGATCAGATTTCTGGCCGGTTCGTCCAATTGATTCAGGCTCTCCGGGGGGAAACGTTGCTCTAGTATCCGATAGAAATCATCCTCGTTATTGGGTTGTTCGAGTCTTAAACGCAAACATCGACGCAGGAAAGCGGGGGGAAACTCCCGGGCCTCGTTACTGGTCATGAATACTAGGGGGAACTCCTGACAAGACACACAACCTCGATCAATCGGGATTTTTTCCTCGCTGTCATCCTGTTGACCGCGATAGGGAAGAACGGATTGGTCGCCGGTTTTTAATCGTGTCAATTCTGGGATCTCAAAAAATCCCTCCTCGAAAATATGGAGGAGATCGTTAGGCATATCGATGTCGCTTTTATCGATCTCATCAATTAGCAGCACCGCCGGTCGTCCGGGACGGGATTGTTTAAAAGCCATCCCCATGGGACCTAATCTTAGATAGCTGCCGATATCCGGCTCCTCGTACTCTCCCCCCTCTCCCACTTTCTGTCTTTGTAGGGAAGCTTCCTGTAACCGTCCGATCGCATCGTAGGCATAAAGACCCTCTTTAAGGGTGGTGCGGGAAACGATCGACCAACGGTAGGGGCCGGGTAGTCCCAATTCCCGCGCGACTGCGTAGGCCAGGGAAGTCTTGCCGGCGCCGGGGTTGCCCTCGATCAGTAGGGGACGACGCAAACAGAGGGCAGCATTCACCAATTCCACCGCTTTCCTATCCGCGACGAATCCTAAAGCCCTAGGGTCGATTTTTCCCTGTTCGGGCGGTATTTTCTGCGATTTTGTCCATGCTTCCGGGGACAGGCTAAAACTGCGCCAAGGGGGTGGCGGTGGGATGCGATCGAGGTGTTTTCTTTGTTCTTTGGGTGTGGGTAAACTATCGGCACTCAGGGTCAAACCCCGATAGATGCGAAGTTCTTCTGCTTTGGGAACTGGTTTATTGGCCATTGGATTCCACCACTCTCGTGTTTAGAGGTCTCGGTCTCGGGGAGGGTTTGGGGTATAGATCGTCCCAGAAAAGGGCGATTTTTCGCTTGTTTCTGCGTAATTCTTTGATATTATCGGGCCAGTTTCTCCATTCCGAGGGTTTTAGATCGTTATCTGTCATCGGTTCGCCGGCGTTTCGACTCCAGACGGCGATCGGCAGGGATTCCACGATATCTTCCAGATCGGCGATCGATGGTTCGGTTCCGATGTAGTAATCTTTCTGATCAAGATCGCTATTATTTTCCCATAAAGCTCTCTTGATCTCCTCGATCTTGTCGCGTATTTCTCGGAAATCTTCATCGAAATAGCGATCAAAGGAGTTAATAAAAACAGGATACTCGTATCCGATAGATGGCCACTCACCGGTTCTAAACTTAATATCTTCTAGGGAGTGTTTCAGCAAAGCAAATGGAAGGAAAAATTCAATCTCTAGTCTCACTCGATCGGGTAAATAGTAAAACATTTCAGGAATTACCTGATAGAAACTATCTTGCATTTCTTCTATCATAAAACCTTGTTCTTTTTTATAGATATTCCATAACTTAATTTTATTGTTTATTCCCACAAAAAACATTGTATTTACATGAAAATATTCTGTTTGTAAGCCAGTATTATTATGTTTATCAATTGCGGGTGAGATTACAATTTGTATTCTTCCTTCTAGTTCGATATTTTTATTAAATTTATCCCACAATTCTCTCGCATATTTCTTGATTGTGTCTAACTGCACACCATCCCTATATCGAACAGCTTCACCTTTCCAAGTATCAATATCTTCAGCAATATCTCGGTTTTGATCCTTAAATAACTTCAACCTGCACCATTCAGAAAATAAAATCAAAGGACATATTTCTTTATTAACTGGCTTACTAGATAAATCTTTTAGTTTTCCTCTAAGCTCTTCTATGTTTGAAATAGATGACGATTTCGGATCCTCATAGACTAACATAAAAGAGTTGATTAAAAATAAACTATTATCGGAATTAATATTTAAAATATTGAAAAGTTTTTCGATTAAATTAAATCGTTGATTTTCCCATTTTTGGTCAGCTTTAGGATAAGTAGGAAAAAAGATAGCATAGGTTTCAATTCCTAGCGCAGAATAATTAACACGCTGATTACTGTCAACATTTTGGTTCATTTTATCAACCAACCAACCTAGATCGACATATCCATGGTGGGAATAAAAATCGATCGCTTCTATATCATCGAGAGCTTGTTGCAGCGATCGGGATAAAACGCCTTCGATCGCTGTATCTTTTGCCCTACAAGCTGCCATAACATGAATAGCTATATTAGCTCCTCGAACCGCTTCATATTGTTTGATCGCATCGCTAACGAATTTTATAATATCTCCCGCACCACTTTGGGAGTAACAAGTATCAATAATATAGAGAACTTGAGAGATGGTTACTTGGTTATTTTTAATAGGACGAACTAAGTCTTGAGTCGGTAAAGCCGTTGAAGGTATATCGTCACTATTTGTGTCTTCCAGTATGAGATAATGTCCATCCCCTTGACAATATTCGCCATGACCAGAATAGTAAAAAATAAGAATATTTTTCGTTCCATGTCGCTCTCTATCCCGAAGCCAATTAGGGAATAATTTTTTAAGATCGTTAGTTGTGGGATTCAAGTGTAAACTTGGCAGAACTCTTTCATATCCAAAACCACTGGTAAACAGAATGTTCACCAGTTCTAAATCCGTCTCGACGCTGGGTAATTGCTCGAATGCGTTGTAATCCTTTGTCCCACAAGCGATTAGATAATACTTGATTTCTTCATCCATACCATTACCCATCAATCGATTAACCCCGATCGAATCGCTTCCCCAGTTTCAACCGCCGTCAGATACCTTTTGGCATCGTGAGCCTCGCAACCATTATAAACTAGCTTATCCTCGATAGTTCCCTCAAATAAAGGGTTGAGTTCCTTTGTCAACGCCACCACATCGCCATCGTCCGCGATATTCACCCATCTTTCCACATTTCCGGGCCAGCACCCCAGGTTATTGCGGGGGGATGGTTGCAGTCGATCGAAAATTAATTGTCTTATCCCCAAAGGAGAACCGAGAGTGACAAAGACTTTAATCGGCCATTCTGGATGCTGACATAAAGTTTCGTAACAGACGATCGAACCGAGAGAATGAGCTACAAGTACCCGCGTATCTTCACCGATACATTCTATTACTCGCTCTTGAATCTGCTGTTTTAGCTTTCGATCGTGTAAATAGCTCCCCACTTGCTTAAGATAAGAAATAACCAATTTCTCGGCAATGCTACCGAAAAACCGAGATTCACTTAACCCCGACAAAGCTCTCTGGATAATTTTTGGGGTAGATTTTTCTCTCGAAAGGCTATCTGCATTGGGATGATTATTTTCCACTCGTTCCGTTTCTTGCCACCACGACTGGAGTAATTCTTTTTCCCAATCGGAATCGATATCATTAACATCGTAGTTCGGAATGCCGATCGCTTTCGGGTTTCCCCGGAAAATATCTCCGTAAAACGCACAACGAAAATCAGTATCGGACTCTAACTCGGTTCCCGCGAGTTTCAATCCATCCTTGAGACTTGGCAACCACTCAGCAGAAATCGTGTGGCTACCCCTAAATTCTTGCGCGATGCCATGAACACCGACAATTTTAGCCATGATCGTGCGGTTACAGGGCTTCCCTATCCCTGTTGATTTCCAATTTTAAACGGTTTTTCCCACTTTAGACCGAGAGCAAATTTAAAAACTGCCTTGCTTCGATCGCCTTGTCAGTCGAGATAGACCGTTCAAAAACAGCAACCAAACCACCACCACCAACCAATGCAGCACCGAGATCGTCCAGAGAGAACCGGTCAGCCAATAGACAACGGTGCAAGTTAATCCCAATAAAGCCGCTAAAATCAAGAAAATAGGCTGAAAAAAAGTCGGATTGCCCTTTTGGTAAAAAATAATTGCATTGAGGGGATGATAGACGGTAAAAAGCGTGATGCTGACCAAAGCAGAGAGGATCAGGTTAGCTGTGGAAGTTGCCGTTTCCGGATGGGGAATTAACAGCACCCGAAAGACGAATTCCTCCCAGAATGCCGGGAAGAAAAAACAAAAGACGAGCATTTTCAGTATCTCTAACGGTCTCCGTTCGGGGAAGTGCCAACGTAAAAAACCCGACCGGAAACCGATGGTCAGGGCGATCGCAGCGTATAATCCCAATCCGATCGCCGTCACCCCCCACTCCCGACCGGTAAGGGGCAGCACGAGCGCGCCCAAAGTGCGACGGAGCATCGGCGCGATCATCGGCATTTCCCCGAATAACTTGGTCGGTGCGAGGGGTAAAATCTCCGGCATCGCTCCCCCGACCTGATTAGTACGGAGGAACCAGAGAGTAGCTCCTGACCGCAAGAAAATCTCACCGATCACGTCATTGCTGCCTCGCGGTAACATCGATCGCCAGCTTAGTAGAGCGTTGGCCAGTGTATTTTCCCGAATCAAGCCTTTTCCGCGACTATCGGTGATACCGGCGAGAATTTGGGCGTTTTGCCGCCAATCGGGCCGGATCACCCCCCGGGGAGCTAATACCCGTTCCAAACGATCGCCCAATTGTCCCAAACGTTGAAAACGCAAGGTTTCCGGATCGTCGGCATGGGTTGTCAACCAAGCGGCGATCTGCGGATCGGTTTCAAACTGGTGGCGCAGGGTAGCGATGGTGATATAGAGGGCCTGATTCGAGTCCTGCACGCAGGAAGTCGCGGGGGTAACACTAGAAACCCCGGTCCCGTCCCCGATCCGGTAGCGAGCCATCATGATCTCTAACTGCTTGTGGAATTCTGTCAGGGGGGACAGAGAAACCCTGCCAAAGTTGTAATCCTCCAATAGGTCTAATTTCACGATCGCATCGGATAGGGGTCGGGAATTAAGCCATCCCCGCTCTAAACTACCCGTATAGTTCGCCCAACTCTGATATCCCGATAAAATCCCCTGGGGATTGTGAGCGTACACCTGATCATAATCGAGCTGCCACTGCAGCTCTCCCGTCAGGGCATCCCGAATCACTTCGTAGAGAAAATAGGAAAAATGACCCGTTACCGTTCCCAATTGTATTGATTCGCCTTTTTTACCGCCGATTCCGCCGAAAATATGAATTCCTATGCCTTTATCGCCCTCTTTCCATGATTTTTTTTCACCCTCCGGCAGGACTGTTACCCGACTGGCGGTTCCTTTGCGGGATGGGGTATCGTTCCAAGTGCCGCGGGCGATGTAATCTTGGCCCGATCGCAGCCCAGTCAGGGTTTCCGTCGGTTGCAGTTGAAACAGCGATCGAGGTTTGATTGCTTGAACAGTAAAGAGTTTATCCCGTCCCCGCGCCCCGTAGATATACCAGCCCTGCTTTCCTTCGCTCGCTGCTGCTAACTGTCGGGGGGTGGAGATAAAACGTCCTCCGGAAACTAAGGGTTGTTGGGGAATGCGGATCACTTCCGAGCTGCCGTCGAATTGTCCACTGTCGCGGTTATAGTGTTGCACTCGGAAAAGTTCGCTCCCACAGGGGGGTGAACCGGGGCAAACCTTGGGGATGTCGCTGGGGGTTCGGGGGGGAGCTTCGCCGATAATTTTCACCAATGCCACAAAGCGCCCAGTAACGATCAAGGGCATTCGCTCCACTTGTAATGACGTTTCCCCGATTTCTGCATCGGGAAAGCTGACCACCACATCATCGAGCGGTCGCGATCCGGCCAGCGCTTGCAGTGGTCCGACCCCTGAACGACCATTCAAGCGAGTCGGTAGGATATTTCCCTGTTTTTCACTCTCGATCGCCTCTGGAGTGAAGCGAATATCCTTAGTAACCAGTCCTAAATATCGAGCCAGTGCCGGGGATTGCCGCCAACCTAAACGAACTTTTTGACCGACTAAATCCGGCCGGGGTGCTTGGTAAACCTGCAACCAAGTCCAATCTTCCCCCGGTGTGGCGGAATATTCCTCCGGTTTTGGCAAAATCAGGCGACCGATCCAGGGGGCGATCGGGCGATACCATCGCGGATCGAGGGATTGCTCTAGGGGAAAATAGCCCGGTTGATTGACCGCTAACCGACTCATGATCCAGTAGTCAGCCTTGGCTTCTTCCACGGGGCGCGGACTGAACAGAAACACCGCTAGAGCGATCGCCGCCAGCGAGAGAAGTATCCAGACAATCCGGGAAATCGTTCTTTTCATGGTATAGCTGACGCTCATCGATCGAGTCAGGTTTCTCCAGCCTACAGCGTTTAGACTAAGTAGCTGGTTATAATTAAATTAAAAACGGATTTTAGGTTCGATCCCCCCTGCCCCCCTTGATAAGGGGGGTGCCGATCCCCCCTTAGTCCCCCCTTGATCTCCCCTTAATAAGGGGGGCATCTGATAATTTTTAACGCCTAACTACTTAAATCCCCTGAGTATAGGCTACATATCAGGAGAGGCAAAGGGCAAAACCGAGAATAAATAATCAGTTTTTAATAACCGGATTTAGGATTAGAGTGATTTACCAGGTAAAACCAGATCACCAGTTAGATGGCGATAATCCTGTTTTATTCCTGAAATTCTGTCAAAACCCCATAGATAGCCCAGATAGCCATGGCGCGTAAATAATGACAGGCGCGGAAAGTTCCCACCGATGTAATCGCTTCTGGAGTGCGAAATTGTAAGCCATTTTCATAGACTTGTTTCACCACCGCTTCTGTAATTTGCCATCCTTGCTTTTCCATTCCCATTTGCATCAAAAAAGCCACCAACCCAAAATTAATTCCTACCCAAACTTCCAAGGGATGAGTTGCCTGGGGATTTTCGGGAGTACCATCGGGTTTTAACCCATTTGCTGCCCCAAATTTTCCCCCATGAAACTTGAGAAAACAAGCCTGATAAATCTTACTTAAAGCTGATTGCGTGTATTGATTTTCTACCACATCCGGTAAAGCCAATAAACGGGCATAAAATTGACCGCATAATTGGTCAGTCATCACCACATCGGAACCACTGCCACTATCTAAATTATAATATTCTCCATTCCAGAGAGTCTGATGATAAATAGCGCGAGATTGCTGTAACCAACTGGCAAAAATTGCCGTATCTTCCCCAAGAATTGACCCAATTTTAATCGTTGCTTCTAGCGCCGCTATCCACAAACCACCACAATAGGCACTAATTCCCTGTAAACGCCAATCATCAAAGGTTTGGTCTGGTGCGCCGGAATTTTCGGGAATCCCATCCTTATCAAGGTCAAAAGTTTTTAAATATTGCAAAGTCAGGACAATCGACGGCCAACATTCCCGCAGAAAATCCTCATCTTTAGCCCCCGTTAATAAATAATCCCGATAAACTAATAAAACAAAATCACTGCCTAAATCTTTCCAGAGATTACAATCTTGATAACTGGTGTAATTACTCTTTTGCCAAGGGTGTTCATTGGGCGCACCTAAATCGTGGGGAGTGGCATTTTTGGACTTACGAATGGCACTAGCTTGGTTATATCCAATAATCCGAGGAGTATCGTCACTGCTGGGAATTGCCCGGGCAAAAGCTTCCATGACGGCCTTTTCTAAGCGCGGCCATAACATCAATAACCCAAAGGAACCATAGAGACGCACATCAAGACTTTCATACCAACGATAATCTATACATTCTAGGACCCCAAATTGACCGATAGGATCCTGTTCCGTGGCTGCCGTCCAGAGAGTGCCGCCGTCCGTTAACAGGTATAATTCGTTAAATAAAGCCATTTTAAACCAATCGGCCAGATCGGTGCGTTCTAGGATCGGTTTTTGCCAGTTAATAATATTTTCTCGCCATGTATCGCCGTGTTTTAAGGCTGTGCGTACCATCGCCCAAGCATTTTGACCATTGCGACCGAAAAAGTCCGTATAACGACGATAATAGTTAATTCCTTGGGCAAATTCGGTGACGGGTAAATCCCAAGCTAAAATAAAAGGAATTTTGCGAGTTTTCCCCGGACGAATGGTAAAACGAATCGCCATGGCCGTGGCCGTTTGTTCCCCTTTTTCGGCGGGGGTTTCGTCCTCAATATCCGGTAAAGAGCCATTCATGGCGAAATAGTCCCAAACTTCTCCCCCATCGCCGGCAGGGTTCCATTTACCCAGATAGAATACCTCTAGACTCGGATTAGTGATACTAGCAATCGCCATCTGTCCATCCCCTTCCCCGGGGTTTTCGTAATCTCGACCCATTAGACAGCCAACGCGGAAATTATCGACAATCCATTGATTATAATTACCCTCACTTTCCCCCCATTTTGATTGATATTCATAGACGGGACTACCATCATCTCTCACTTTAACCACTGGGGATTTAATCGCGTTAGTAAACCAACCGATTGTATTTTGCCAAGTCAGCATAATACTAATAGTAATCGGTTTATCGGTGAGATTATGAGCCGTCCATTCAAATAGGGCTATAGGATAACTACTTTCTTGATAATTATGCGCCCAAACCGGTGAGAATTGTTCGCAAATTAATTGAGTCTGAAAAACATCTTTATACTCGTACCAACTGCGGGGATAAAGGGCCGAATAGTTTCCCTTTTCGGCTGGATACCACGACCAGCGCGATAATGTTCCATCCGTCGGGCTTTCCGTCGCCATAGCGTAGGCTTGGGCGCTTCCGTCTTCTGTTTGTTCAAAAATGCTAAATTGACAGGCGGCAAGGCTATTAAAACTGTGTTCACCGCCGTCCAGATGCCAGAGGTTAAAGTCACCTTTGGGGGAACGTCCGATGCAACCAGCCCCAAATCCCCCCAGAGGCATCCCATGCCAAGGACCATCATCTAAATTGCTGGCGTAGCGGACGCTGTAGGGTTTTTCCCAACCTTTGCCCAGAGGACGTTTCCAAGCGGCGGCGGGAATTTCTGGAAGGGAGACGAGATTAAGCATAGATGTTTTTAAGTGGGGTGTGGGGTGTGGGGTGTGGGGAAGTGGGGTGTGGGGTGTGGGGTGTAGGGTGTGGGGTGTGGGATGTGGGGTGTGGGGTGTGGGGTGTAGGGTGTGGGGTGTGGGGTGTGGGGTGTGGGGTGTGGGGTGTGGGGTGTGGGGT
>NZ_SFBZ01000070.1:0-4606 GCF_007095495.1 Microcystis sp. M_QC_C_20170808_M9Col
TTCTGTTCTCGGTTTTCATCTTGTAGGGATTCTTGCTTTTTCCCTATCTACCCAGATATTTTTCTTTTTGGCAACCCTTGTCTTGTCAGGTTTTGACCCACTTGTGTCCGTCAGTCAGTTGGGAATCACCGTCCGTTTACGGCGGTGAGGATGTCAACCTAGCATTATCCTGACTGAGGGGAAAAATCGTGTCCTGCCAGTTTCCCAAAAAGCCTTGGTATCCTCCGATGAGCTATAGTCTTTGGCGATCGCTAAAACCAGCGATTGGCTATGAGAATTGGCATTGTCAGACAAAACGGGGGTTTGAAAAAGCGCGAAACAAAGAACCAGAAGTCCAAAGATTACTATCGCAAGATAATCAACCGCAAAAAATTGGTAAGTTGGCACAACGGGGGGTTTTTGAGTTTCATCAAGAGCCAGGGAGATTATCGGGTCCTGATGGGGTGGAACAAGTGGCAGAAATCCTGAAATTAAATCAAGAATCGCCAGAAATTAAAGCCAGGGTTTTAGTAATTTTAAACAATTACTATCAACAACCAATTTTATTGAATAAAGAGATTATTAATTTATCTAGAGGCGATGAAGGTTATCCAGAACCTATTGTTATCGAGCAAGGTAACTATCGGTTTAATTTGTCCGCTGCCTTTGATTGTATTTTCAGAGAAGCTGATGACACCATACATATTTTAGATTTCAAAACTGGTCAATCTAATTTTGATCGTCGTCAGGCTCATGTTTATTTACTGGCGGCTAGTTACCTTTATCCTCAGGAAAAAATTGTCGCTTCTTTTTACAATTTAGAAACCCAAACAAGCTCAGAAAAAATATCCCTGTCTTCCGAAGCAATAGAAGCAGTTAGAATCGAACTAGCTTTCCTGTCCAAAAAACATCAACAACAACTACAAAAATATAAAGATCACCCCGAAGATTTTTATCATATTTTCCCGCCCCAAAGTGGCTATGCTTGTTGTTATTGTCCTTTTACATCGATTTGTGATTATGCAAATAAGGAGGTTTAGATCATGAATTACACAGTAGCTAACACAGCCAAGTCCCCGCTTTTTTTGAGTGAAATTAGTTCCTTAACTCTCAGGAATAATTGTTTAAATTGTTTTAAGCTTAATCATCAAGTTACTAGGAAAATAGGTAATCGTTTTAGTTGGCAATTAAGTCGTAAGTTTCCCGATGTGGTGGTTATTTTTGAAGATAATTGTTTTTGGGTATTAGCTAAAGATGAAAAATCTATTCCTTCTCTACAACAGTGGAAAGAAGCTTTATCAGATATTCAAGAGGTTTTACGAGAAGATATTGGCGATCACTATTATTCTATTCATTGGCTAAAAGACTTTCAGATAACAGCTTTAGTTACAGCACAATTAGCAGTTAGAATTCTGAAAATATTTGGTAAATTTTCCGATCCAATAGTTTTTCCCAAAGATAGTCATATAAGTGAAAACCAAGTACAGGTAAGGAGAGAAGTTAACTTTTGGGCAGAAATCATCAATGACACCGATCCGGCTATTTGTTTAACTGTTGAAAGTAGTATTGTCTATAGTGGAGATTTAGAACATTTTTATGAAAATCATCCCTATAGACAAGATGCTGTTAAATTATTAGTAGGTTTAAAGGTTAAAGATATAGAAACCAATGGGATAGCTAAAATTATTAAAATAGCGGGTACAATTGGGGAAAAAAGAGAGTATCTATTAACAAAAGCTACGGGTTCAATTAGTCGAAGAAAATTAGAAGAAGCTCATCTGGGGCAGCCAGTGGTGGCGGTACAATTTGGCAAAAATCCCAAGGAGTATATTTATCCATTGGCAGCTTTAAAACCCTGTATGACAGATAAGGATGAGAGTTTATTTCAAGTCAATTACGGAGAGTTATTAAAGGAAACAAAAATCTTCTATACTGAACGACAAGAACGATTAAAATTGTATAAGCAGGAGGCACAAAAGACTTTAAATAACTTTGGATTTCAGTTAAGAGAAAGAAGTATTAACAGCAGGGAAAATCCCGACTTCTTTTGGACTCCTTCTATTTCTCTTGAGCAAACTCCCATCTTATTTGGTAAGGAAGAAAGGGGAGAAAAAAGAGAAACTCTCAAAGGATTATCGAAGGGGGGTGTATATCAACGTCATCAAGACTATCAGGATCCTGCTCGTAAAATTCGTTTAGCTATTCTGAAACCATCTAATTTAAAAGTGGGAGATTTTAGAGAACAATTAGAAAAGCGATTAAAACTTTATAAATTTGAAACTATTTTGCCAGCAGAGAATCAAATAAATTTCTCTGTCGAAGGTGTAGTATCTGAAAAAAGAGCTAGACTGGAAGAAGCAGTTGATCAATTAATTCGAGGAGAAATTCCTGTAGATATTGCTTTAGTATTTCTTCCTCAAGAGGATCGCAATGCTGATAATACTGAAGAAGGAAGTTTATATTCCTGGATTAAAAAAAAGTTTTTGGAGCGTGGAGTTATAACTCAAATGATTTATGAGAAAACTTTAAATAATAAGAGCCAATATAATAATATTCTCAATCAAGTTGTCCCCGGGATCCTAGCCAAATTAGGAAATTTACCCTATGTCCTTGCTGAACCTCTAGAAATTGCCGATTATTTTATTGGTTTAGATGTGGGAAGGATGCCTAAAAAAAATCTTCCGGGTAGTCTCAATGTTTGTGCAAGTGTGCGACTATATGGCAAACAGGGAGAATTTGTTCGCTGTCGGGTAGAAGATAGTTTAACCGAGGGAGAAGAAATTCCTCAACGGATTCTGGAAAATTGTTTACCGCAAGCTGAACTAAAAAATCAGACAGTTCTCATTTACAGAGATGGTAAATTTCAAGGAAAGGAGGTTGACAATTTACTGGCAAGAGCTAGAGCGATTAATGCTAAATTTATCCTCGTAGAATGTTACAAAACTGGCATTCCTAGACTTTATAATCTTCAGCAAAAACAGATAAATGCTCCCTCCAAAGGATTAGCTTTAGCTTTATCAAATCGGGAAGTTATCCTGATAACGTCCCAAGTTTCTGAAAAAATTGGTCTTCCTCGTCCCTTGCGCTTAAAAGTTCATGAATTAGGAGAGCAAGTACATTTAAAACAGTTAGTTGACACCACGTTAAAATTAACTTTACTTCACTATGGTTCTCTCAAAGACCCCCGTTTACCTATCCCTTTGTATGGAGCGGATATTATTGCTTATCGACGCTTACAAGGAATTTATCCTAGTTTATTAGAAGATGATTGTCAATTCTGGCTTTAGAGAGGAAAATTATGTAAGTAGTTAGTAGAAATTGCATAGCCGTTTTTTTTTGGGAGCAAGCTTTAGATTTTTTTCTTATTTCCTTGATCGAAAAATGTCTATTATCAAAGGCGATATTATCCCGCCAATTTATGTCACCAACGATCGGTCAAAATCATCCCCAATCTGGTAATTATGCCCCCCTAGATAGCCATCTCTGGGCCGATGCCACCTATCCCCTCGGGGCCCATTATCGGGGCGATAGTGTCACCTTTGCCGTCTATTCTAAAAATGCCAGTCAGATTCTTCTGGAAATCTACGAGCGCCCGACGGGAGAAAACGCTAAGTATGATTACTGGTTGACAAAAAACCCAAATGATGATATTTGGCGGGCAAAAATCGCCAGTATTGCCCACGGCAGTTACTACGCTTTTCGCTGTTGGGGTCCCAATTGGCAATTTGATCAAAAATGGCAAAGAGGTGACAGTAACCCCGGTTTTCGGGCAGATGTGGACGATTTTGGCCATCGTTTTAACCCCAATAAAGTCCTCTTCGATCCCTACGCGCGAGAACTTTCCCACGACTTTGAAACCTTGGCCATGATCGCAGCCGGAGAAAATGCGGGAATGTATGCCACGGGAGAAGGGGACTACAAAGGAGTGATCCGGCGGCAATACGATACGGGCAAATGGTCGCCCAAAGGCATTGTGATCGCTCCGGATGGGACTTCTACCGGGATTCGTCCCCGTCTGGGCGCCGAAAAAGCGATCATTTATGAGGCCCATGTGCGCGGTTTAAGCAATCACCCCTCTGCTAGTCGTTTGGAAGATATTCTCAAGGGAATTAGGGGCTAATCACAGAAACCAAAAACCTAACTAATACTATTCAAAATTACTCATGACTTATGCTATAATCGTTCTATGAGTAAGTTAACCATATCGGAAGCCGCTAAATTGAAAGGTGTAAGCGTATCGACGTTAAGGCGTTGGGAGTCTGAAGGTAAACTAATTCCAGAACGGACTGCTAATGGGCATCGTCGTTATACAATTTCTCAGTTGCTTGGTTTAAAAGAGAATCTCTCTTATACTGTTGGCTATTGCCGTGTTTCTAGTCATGACCAAAAGAAAGATTTAGAACGTCAAAAAGAAGTTGTCGAATTGTTTTGCGCTCAAAACGGTTGGCAAGTTGAAATTATAGACGACTTAGGTTCAGGACTTAACTACAACAAAAAAGGATTAAAGCGATTAATTCGGTTGATTGTTGATAGTAAAGTAGAGAGATTGGTCTTAACTCATAAGGATAGATTACTTAGATTTGGTAATGAACTAATCTTTAGTCTGTGCGAGCAATTCGGAACTGAA
>NZ_SFBZ01000071.1:0-2783 GCF_007095495.1 Microcystis sp. M_QC_C_20170808_M9Col
TCGTTAGACCTAAACGCTTGGGGAGATTTAAGCTCTATTTTGGTTGGTAGAAATACCTGCTAAGACAACTTGAGTCAGTGAACCAAGAATCCCTCGCATAAGCGCGACGGGAGTGTCAACATAGTCACTTGAGCGGCAGGACAGGCAATACAATTGCCACTGCGCCAAGGGATTATCTAATGCAACCTAGGGAGTATTTTCGGCTCTCTTGGGGTCTTGGTAATGAGCAAATCTTATCGAAGAAAGGGCGTAGGCTATAGGGCCTTACCAGTCACGGCAGCTGCAATGTAGGGGCGCAAAGCTTGCCATTGGTGTCAACTTAAGGGAATAGCCCCCCAAATTTGTTGAGAGAGAGCATCCCTTTCCCTGTGTCGTTTCCTTTCAGCTTTAACTAGGCCGAAAAGTTTGGCTCGCTCGGCTAAATAACTGAACAATCTCTTGATTAAGAGAAAAGCCGACTCTATCCGCTGACTCCTAACCCTAACAAAAATTTTTGATTTTTACAATAGGTCTAATAAGACCAGCCTACTTATCCAACTTATTGTGGTCAACTTTTTTCTCATAATTGAACATCATTTATCGCCCTAACATCATTGGTAATGGTAACGATAATTCTTTGCAGCTTCGCACCTTGAAACTCGTAAGGAATCTCGTGTTTATATTGAGTTAGGAAGTTAGGAGTATGATTTGATAAAGTTCTTATAATATCGACATTTTGTTCGATGTTATTAATATACAGTTTCATCTTATCTATTGTGCTGTCACCCAACTTTTCATCGGAAGGGGCGATTATCTTTGGTTTGGCAAATTCAACTTTGAGTGTCACCTCGCTACTAAGACGAGGAAGATCACAAGTGATCTTCTGTTGTTGTCCTAACCAGTTATAAACATAACATAGTTTTCCCTGATAGATGTAGAAACTATGTCCACCAAAACATCCGCCGTGCGCCATCAGAACACCTTGTAAGTCCCCTTTAGCTTTGGAGAAATCAATAGTTGCTTCGATGGCATAGAAACGAGTGCTAATATTAGGGGCAACAGCTTCGGAAATTTCTGATCCCCCTGGATGATAGGTATAGCTAAATGTGGTATATTGTCGGTCATCAGAAAATGCTGGGGGACGTAATTGCGGAATTTCTCCACCCAATACCGCAGACCCAGAGCAATCTTCAAGTGGCATATATTGTTTAGCCATCGAAATCTCCTTAGTAATTGATAACGGAAAAAACTGAGAGATTTAGCTGGAATTACACTGATGGACAAAATTAACAAACCAACTCTGCTTTAACTCATACTACTCAGTCTTCTATGCTAAGATGATCCAAAAAACGCAAGTTTTTAAATTGATGGGCAAAAAAAGTCTAATTTTACTCAATAACTAAGGAGTTATATATAGATGTTTATTTTTGACAATAAAACCAATATTTTAATTAATTCTCAGGAATTAACCTTTAAAAGTGAATATGTTTGTGACTTTTCTCGCTATTTTCAGAATCGAGAATTTCTCAACGTAGATGCTTTACAACTCAGTGGTGATCATTTTGAAGGGTATCTTTCAAGGATCATCATCGATGAAGTGATGTTAGAATTATCGCAACGTAATTGTTTAACGAATGTTGCGGGAGTAATCCATTCTAAAATATGGGTTTTTGCGATTCCTGTTCAGGTGAATTCTGTCTTCTTCCAAAATTTGTATCCATTAGAAAATAACTATCTTGGGATTATCCCCCCTAAATCAGAAATTTCCGTTTTTCAACATCCTTTTTCCAATCGTTTTCAGCTTTACGTTCATGATAATTATCTGCAACAATTGTGCCAAACTTTAGAGCTACCAGAAGCGAAAAAGTTTTTAAATTCTTCCGCTTCTTCTATTGTGATTTGCCCATCAGAAAAAATTCGTCATCTCCAACAATCTTGTCATCAACTTTATCGAATGCTATTTAATTTAGATTGTCAACAAATATCTTGGCAAAGAAAAGCATTAAGATTAAATTTTGTCAGGCAAAAATTAAAAGAAGAAATTGTCAAAGATTTTCTTTTGACTTTAGCAGTAACTAAAGATATTAAAACTCCTAAAAACACTATCAGACGCACCTCTATCCTCAAAAAAGCAGACGAAATGATGAGAAAAAATCTGCGTTCTGATCTTACTATTCCAGCGATTTGTCAAGACTTAGAAGTAAGTCAACGCACCTTAGAATATATATTTAAAGACTTCTATCAAATGTCTCCTTGCAATTATTTTAAATTGCTTCGTCTTAATGCTCTACATCAATCTCTTAACCAAAATAATCAGACAAAATTAATTTATGAAATTGCTGAAGAATTAGGTTTTTTTCACCGAGGATATCTGGCCTCTGATTATAAAAAACTGTTTGGTTACTTCCCCTCTGAAACCTAAAAAAATAGTAGGGGTAGGAATGAAGATTATTTTTAGATTTATCCGCCTTATTTTACCATTTTTTACGTCCTTCCCCTTGGATGATCAGCTACTCTTGATAATTAAGCTTCTTGCTTAAGTTGACACCAATGAAAGCTTCCGCCCATAATGTGACGTGGTGAACATTTTTCACCCAAAGACTCAGAGAGCCATCTTTTCTTGATTAGGTAAAAATTTCCCGACTGTCTCCTCAATTCTAGTCTCAACTTTACCATCGCTCTTGGGGGTTCTTCGTTACTTGGTATGGTTCGATAGGGGGGCATAAATCGACTAAATCCTTATCTGGTAAAAGACTTAATTGATTAGTTCGCTCTAGATCAAAAACAATTGACAAAAATCGCTG
>NZ_SFBZ01000072.1:0-12899 GCF_007095495.1 Microcystis sp. M_QC_C_20170808_M9Col
TCTCGCAAAGCTCGTCAGGATTATTATGGCAAAATTACCTTTTCTTTTATTCAGGAGTTTGAGGCTTTCACATAACAGTACTTGTCTTTGTATTGAAAAATGTGTCCGTCAGTCAGGACGAAACCTCTTGGTTCTGGATGACTTCATTCTTCCCCAAAGCCTTTATCTTCTGTTCTCCCCTCTTGTTCTTCTATCAGAGCTTCCTGTGCCATTGTTATTAAAGCTCCCAATTCCAGATCCTCGTTGGAAAGGCTTTTCTGCCATTTTAATTCACCTTCAATATCTTCCAGCAATTGTTGAGCAAGTTCATCTTGAAGATGCTCTGGCAGTTTCTGGATTTCTGTGAATGCTTTTTGCAATAGAGTAGTCATGTTTTGTTCATGTTTTACGCGTATTGAACTATTTTACTACTTTTTCTACTCTTGCAATCTAACGGTTTAAGTTTGTCTAAGTAGGTGGGTGGAATTAAATATAAAATGAACATAGGTTGGGTTGAAGCATGAAACCCAACGCCCGCATGGGTTACGCTACCGCTAACCCATCCTACAAATAATTGTGCCTACCTACTTATAGCTTTATTGTCAACGACTTTAGGGAATAACGGGCTTCAATAAAAGGGCTTCTGAGGGCTGCTCAAGCATTAATAAGCTGTTCGTAATTTAAATTGCTTGTTGAGACGAGGCAAGAGGCAACAGTAAAGGAATTGGAGGAGATTCGGCTAATCTAAGAATAAGCAGTTTAAATAGGGTTTGCTGAATAAATGTGAAATGTAGGCAAGGTAGGGGTTTTGTGGCTTTACGAGCGAAACAGGTGCAAGATTTTTGCGTCTTCATCGGCCCGCGTCCTGTAGGGGCGAAGCATTTGGGCATAACCTATCGGTGAAACCGGAGATTTTCTATCCGAATGCTTCGCCCGTACTTTTTGCCGCAAACCCTAAATATGTCTTAGCTTACCAGCGCGTCCGCTTCGCTCTAATCTCAATCCTGTTGTGGCAACGATATCAGAGTTTTGTTTTTTACTTTTTGAACAGTCAACCAAACATTTAAACCGTCCACAACTGCTGTTGCCGTTGTGCTAGAATGGCGAAAAATTCCCCCCATTAATAATTATGTTAGCCGAATTAGCCGCCGCCGAAATCGCTAAAATCGCCTTTGAAGCTGTTATCGGTAAATTAACGGAAGGAGCAATGGATAAAGGTGTAGAATTGTGGCAAAAAATTAAGCAAAAGTTACAAAAGGAACCCTCCGCAGCACAGGTTTTAGCGGCAGCAGAACAAACTAAATCCGAGGCAATGATTGAACAGCAAGTGGTTCCTTTTTTACAGGTAGAAATGCTCAAAGACCCCAATTTTGCCCAAGAAATCCAAATCCTAGCACAACAAATTATGACAATTAATCAGAATCAAACAGAAACGAAAACTCAAATTGGTACACAAATAAACAAAGATATTAAACAACAATTGAACATTCAAGAAGTTAAGGGTAATTTAAATCTAGGAATCCCTCCTGAATGACTGGCGGATCTGCACGCAAAAGCAGACGCAATAGAAAATAATCGCAGTAGTCAAAGGAGTATTTTCAAGGGAGGAGATGCTCGAAAACGTCTCGCCTATTGGCAGGGAAGAGAGGAGGAAATCACCCAAATTAAGCAGTGGTTTAATGATCCAAATGTTGCGATGATTGGCATTAAAGGAGTTGGAGGAATTGGAAAATCTACCCTAGCCAGCAAAATTTTTGAGGAGGAAATTCCCCTCGATCCTTCCCTAGGGGACGATGAAGATTTATTCCCAAAACGCTTTTGGTGGGAAGCGGGAAATCTGGGCGGATTTAGTGGTTTAGCTCGCCAATTACTGACGGAATTTGGTTATCCTGTCCCCGAAAAAGAAATAGATTTACAGGAAGCTTTAATCAGACAATTGCAACGCCATCGCCACCTAATTATTATCGATAATCTAGAGAGTTTATTAGGGAAAGATGGTTCTTGGAATAATGAATTTTATCAGCAGTTTTTCACTGCTTGGATAGAAAAAGGTGACACGAGCAAAATTATAGTCACCACCAGAGAAAAGCCAAAACCTAGGGGTTTTAACCGTTGGATTGAGCTAAAAGGTTTGAAACCTCCTGAAGGGGCGCAATTGTTAGCGGAATCGCAAATAACAGGGGATCTAGAGAACTTTTCTCGACGGGTGGATGGTCATCCATTACTCCTGCGATTGGTGGCGGATTTAATCTTAGCAGAATTTCCGCAAAACCCCAGTTTAGAAAGGTTAGCGGATTTAGGATTAGGAAATTTATCGCAACTTTTGAGCGATCCGCAGGTGGTGGGGAGTCATCGTCAAGAGACAGTGGGAATTGCTTTAGTTTTAGATGCTAGTTTTCAGCGACTTAGCCAAAGACAGCAAGAATTATTCACTAAAACCAGCATTTATCGCCGAGAATTTGATTCTCCAGCAGCCAAAGCGGTGATGGATAATTACCCAGAGATCGCACTGTCCGAGATCACGGCAGATCTGCGAGAATTACAGCGACGATCATTATTAGAAGAAAAAGAGGAAAATCGCCAGCGAATTTTTAGTTTTCAGCCTTTAGTTTGGGAATATGCACAATACAAAGCCGGCGATCAAAGGGAATTACACCAAAAAGCGATCGCCTATTATCTTTCTATTGCTCAACCCGACTCCTGGGAAATCCTCAACGATGTGCAACCTTACCTAGAAATTTTCTATCATCGCTATCAGTTAACCGAGTACGACAATGCTTTTGGTATTCTCCGTGCTATCGAGGATTTTCTCACCCGACGGGGGTATTATCAAACCCTAGCCGATTATTACCTTGAATTAGTCACTGTTTACCAACAACAGGAGGAGCAAACCAACTGGAATTATGCCGCATCCCTCACCAGTTTAGGCAATGCTTACAATTACCTAGGAGAATACCAAAAAGCGATCGAGTTTTATCAACAGTCCTTAGCAATCAAACGCGAAATCGGTGATCGGGGGGGTGAAGCGAAATCCTACATAGGTTTAGGCAATGTTTACCGTTCCCTAGGAGAATACCAAAAAGCGATCGAGTTTCATCAACAGTCTTTAGCAATCGAACGGGAAATCGGTGATCGGGGGGGTGAAGCGAAATCCTACAATAATTTAGGCAATGTTTACGATTCCCTAGGAGAATACCAAAAAGCGATCGAGTTTTATCAACAGTCCTTAGCAATCAAACGGGAAATCGGTGATCGGGGGGGTGAAGCGAATTCCTACATGGGTTTAGGCATTGTTTACCAATCCCTAGGAGAATACCAAAAAGCGATCGAGTTTTATCAACAGTCCTTAGCAATCAAACGGGAAATCGGTGATCGGGGGGGTGAAGCGAATTCCTACATGGGTTTAGGCATTGTTTACAATTCCCTAGGAGAATACCAAAAAGCGATCGAGTTTTATCAACAGTCCCTAGCAATCACACGGGAAATCGGTGATCGGGGGGGTGAAGCGAATGCTTGGTTTAATCTGGGACTTACCTACTATAAACTCAAACGTATATCGGAAGCGAAAGAAGCATATCTTCAGTCGCGGGAATTATTTCAAGCATTGGGGTTAGCAGGATATGTTCAAAAGTGCGATGATAAAATTCGGCAATTAGAAACCCGAAAATATCCCTTAATCGTTGCTTTCTTTCTGGGGGTGGTTAAGTTTCCTTTAGTTTTAATTGGGGGGATAATATTGGCATTGTGGCGATTGTTAAAAAGATGGTTGAGGAAAGCATAATTATCGGTAGGATGGGTTAGGAATCCCTTATTTTTAACCTGAGTTTCACATCTGCTAATTTCCCCTCATAACTACCGTAAAGTGAGAAATTATAGTAATATTTCTAAGGATTACCAGAAAAGAAAGAGCGCCACGCTGCCGTGCCGATCGCTCCTCCTAAAAGAATAATTAACGTCCAAACTTGATTTTTTTGGGTTCCTTCCACCTTTTCTAGTCTTCTATCCATCCCATCGACTTTCTCAGTTAGTTTTGCCTGTCCTACCTCTAGCTTAGTTAACCGTTCGTCAATTTTGTCAAATTTCTGGTTAAAATCCTTCTGTAGGCTGTCAAATTTCTGGTTAACATCTTTCTGTAGGCTGTCAAATTTCTGGTTAAAATCCTTCTGTAGGCTGTCAAATTTCTGGTTGAAATCCTGTTGCAAGGTATCGATTTTTTGGTTAAAATCTTTCTGTAGTCCGTCAAATTTCTGGTTAAAATCCTTCTGTAGGCTGTCAAATTTCTGGTTAACATCCTGTTGCAAGGTATCGATTTTTTGGGTGACATCTCTTTGCAAGGTATCGATTTTTTGGTTAACCTCCTTGATGCTGTCTTTAATTTCCTTGAGGACGGATTCAAGACTATAAGTAACGGTTTCGTTAGACATTTTGGTAACATCCTTGGGAGTAATGATAGTACAATAATTTTATTTTAATCCTAAATCTGGTTATTAAAGACTGATTATTTATTGCCTAGGATTTAGTATTATGGCAATATTTCTAAGGATTGCCAGAAAAAAAGGATCGCCACGCTGCCGTGCCGATCGCCCCTCCTAAAAGAATAATTAACGTCCAAACTTGATTTTTTTGGGTTCCTTCCAGCTTTTCTAGTCTTCTATCCATCCCATCGACTTTCTCAGTTAGTTTTGCTTGTCCTACCTCTAGCTTAGTTAGCCGTTCGTCGATTTTGTCAAATTTCTGGTTAAAATCCTTTTGTAGGCTGTCAAATTTCTGGTTAACATCCTTTTGTAAGCTATCAAATTTCTGGTTAACATCCTGTTGCAAGATGTCGATTTTTTGGTTAACCTCCTTGATGCTGTCTTTGATTTCCTTGAGGACAGATTCAAGACTATAAGTAACGGTTTCGTTAGACATTTTGGTAAAATCCCTGGGAGTAATGATAGTATAATAATTTTATTTTAATCCTAAATCTGGTTATTAGAAACTGATTATCTATTGCCTCTCCTGATATGTAGCCTATACTCAACGGATTTAGTATAACTATCTCTGCCATTACTTTTGAAAAATGCTATAAATTTCCTCGGCAATATTTCTGCTACCTCCAGACTCTCCCACTCTAATTTTGCCATTTTCTAAACATCTGTGTAAATAACGAGAATCTGCCAAAATATCAATAATTTTAACCGCGGCATTTTTAAATAAATTTACCTCCGTGGGTTTCTGTCCAATAGTTATCACCGATTCCCCTAATAAGCGCATTTGTGCCTCGGCAAAAGGGTAGGTAAATTGGGGACCAAATCCGGGTATTTGTAGGACGGGTTTTCCTAATCCCACCGCTTGTTCTACTGCTGTACCCGCCATGGCTAAACAAGCGTCACAATGGTGTAGAATATCGGCAAAAGCATCACGATAACAGCACAATAAAGCCCCATTTTTCTCTAATTTTCCCGCTCCTAAATAATGCCATCCCTCTTGTTTAGCTAAATTTTCTAAGTCGGTTTCTCTGATACTAGGAACAATAGCAGCCCGAAACTGCATCGGTTTAATTTTAACTATTTCCTCACAGACTTGTAACTGTAAAGCCAAATTACTCAAAGCTTCGGGTAAACGACTCCCCGCTAATAAAGCAATCATGGGAATTTGACGATCTAATTCTAAATCTTTACCCGTTGGTGTTAAGACATCCATAATCGGATAACCGGCAAAAATCGCTTTTTTAATACCCCGATTTTGTAGGTCTGTTGCTGTATATTTATCCCGGGTAAAAACTCTTAAACAATTCTTCGATCTTAAACATAATTTTGTCAGCAAAGGTAATTTAATTGTGCCTTCGTAATAACTGGAAGTAGAAACAATAAAAGCCACAAAGGGACGACCGGTTAAACTAGCGATCGCAATCGGCACGATATCCCCCACTGCTATCAATAAATCACAATCCTTGCTAACTTTAAAAGCTGCCTGAATTTGCTGAATAGTTAGACTAATTAATCCCGCACCAATATCCTTAATCCAATTCAAAGGATTGGTATAAATAATTCCCCCCGATGGCATAGTGGCAGTGGGGGCAATAATTGGTACTGACAATTTTTGATAAGCTTTTCCCTCTCCCACTAAAGGCAAAGCAGCTATAGATAATTGGGGCTGAATTTTTTGTAATTCCCCCAGAATTAAACTAGCATTTAAATCCTCGCCATGACCATTACTAAGAAATAAAACCTGTTTAAGCATCGATTTGTTATCCTCTATATTCCCTTGCTGCCAAAGAAACCGCCACCGTCACCGATTTGGCTTCTATTTGCTTGCTGACTAGCAAAGTATGGCCCATTTTTAAAGCGGCAGCTTCAGCGACACTAGGGGTTCCTTCTTTCTTGTTGACAATAGCTGAGGGATTGGGGACATTAATATCTCTCAACTCCTCAGCAGTAAAGGTTTTTAGTGGCAATCCTTGCTCTTGACAATAGGCAATTAAACCCCGTTCATTAGCTTTGATGTCAAGGGTGGCGATACCAGCAATAGCGGCTAAAGAGAGGTGATAACGCTTAAAAACATCCCTAATTGCCCTATCTATGACCGCTTTCTCCGTCCCACGGATGCAACCTATTCCTAGCCATAATAATCGTCCATGGTACTGCACTTTTGCCCCGGAAGGATCGGGGTAAAAACCAGGTTGGCTAAAACCTGTCCACAGGGGACCTATCCCAATTAAATCGATTGCGGGTGAGTGGAAAGCAGGGGAAGCGCTAGTCATACAAGACTACAATATTTTTACCGGTTGAAATTGTTCGCCTTCGTCCAGTTGCCAAGCTTGTAAATCGATCGCTCGTCCTGAAACGACGGAGACAATTAAATAAGTATATCCTGACCAGGCTAATTGGCGATCAATTTCCGAGGGAATGGCGGCATGATCGGGATGGGAATGATAGATACCAATAATTTCTAGCTGGTTTTCCCGCGCCGATTTTTGAGCTTGTAAAAGCACTTCTGGCGCAATACTAAAGCGGTTTTTCCTATTACCTGACCAGTTATTTTCTGTGGTTTGCACGGTGATCACTTGGGCTGCTGTTTCGGTAATTTTTCCCAAGAGTAACCCACAACATTCTTCGGGATAGGTGGATTCTGCGTGGGTGAAAATACGCTGGTAAATTTGGTCTGTAATCAGGATCATAAGGGAAAATTTTCAAAACCTATTGATGTTAGTTTGCTTTGGCTATAGGGAACTTGAAAACTGGGTGCATCTCAATTTGGTCGAAATATCTATAGGACATTTTGGACGCAGGCGATGCGCCCTTACCATTGGCGCAATAATATTATTGTAGGGACTAATTGCCTTCGCTCTCTTTTAGTAACTTCTGCATCGCTGACTTAGGAATAACTTATTCTTGGCCGGTTCCAGCCAATGTTAAATTTATCTTATTGTCCCCTAACCTTTGCACTGAACTGATAAATGTCGATCGATTTTCGCAATCTTAATACACTTTGGGGTTCTATTTTAGTCGAAACATTGGCCCGTTTGGGATTGAAGATAGGGGTGGTTTCTCCCGGATCGCGATCGACTCCTTTAACGATAGCCTTGGCAAGACATCCTCAGATTGAAGCTATTCCCATCTTAGACGAGCGCTCGGCCGCCTTTTTTGCCCTGGGATTAGCCAAACAATTATATCAACCGGTGGTTTTAGTCTGCACTTCTGGCACTGCCACGGCTAATTTTTATCCCGCAGTCATTGAAGCAAAAGAAAGTCATGTCCCTTTATTAATTCTAACCGCCGATCGCCCCCCAGAATTGCGTCATGCTCACGCCGGTCAGACTATCGATCAAGTCAAACTCTACGGTAATTATCCAAATTGGCAAGCGGAAATTAGCTGTCCTAGTGCCAATATCGAGCGTTTACGCTATCTCCGTCAAACTATCATCCACGCGTGGTGGCGCTGTCTCGATCCTGTCCCCGGAGTGGTGCATCTCAACTTACCATTTCGGGATCCCCTCGCACCAACTCCCGATCTAGAAATTAACAATTTAGAGGCTAATTTTGACCAAGAGGCTTTTTTTAGCCATATATCTCGGCAAAATATGCCAATTAACCACTCAATTCTCCAAATTAATTCTTTACCCTCCAAAGGAATTATCATCGCGGGATTAGCTTCCCCGCAAAACCCTGAAAGTTACTGTCAGGCGATCGCTAATTTAGCCCGATCGCAACAATATCCCGTCTTAGCGGAAGCTTTATCTCCTCTGCGAAACTATGCAGGGTTAAATCCCCATCTCATCACCACCTATGATTTATTATTGCGGAATCCTGCCCTTAGAACCCAATTAACCCCCGATGTTGTCCTGCAAATTGGCGAATTACCCACCAGCAAAGAATTACGGACCTGGTTAGAAGAAATCGACTGTCCGCGCTGGATTATCGATCCCCATCCCGATAATTACGATCCTCTACAGGGAAAAACCGGACATCTCAGGGTAAATATCGAGCAATTAGGGGATTTATTCCCAGATCAAACCGATAATAATCGAGAATATCGGCAATTATGGCAAAAATTCGACCAGCAAGCTCGATTAACCATCGATCGCCTTTTGGCAGCAGAAACTAAACTGATTGAAGGGAAAATCCCCTGGCTGCTCTCCCAATACCTCCCCCCCCGCACCCCGATCTTTATCTCTAATAGTATGCCTGTTCGCTATGCCGAATTTTTTAACCCGCCTAGCGATCGCCAAATTCGTCCCTATTTTAACCGCGGGGCCAATGGCATCGACGGCAACCTCTCCACTGCAATAGGAATGGCTTATAAAAATGTCCCCAGTCTGCTATTAACGGGAGATTTAGCCCTATTACACGACACAAATGGTTTTTTAATCAAAAAATATTTTGTTGGCTCCTTGACCATAATTTTAATCAATAACAAGGGGGGAGGCATTTTCCAGATGTTGCCGATCGCCAAATTTGACCCTCCCTTTGAAGAATTTTTTGCCACTCCCCAAAATATCGACTTTTGCCAACTCTGTCGCACCTACGGTATTGATTACCATTTAATCAGCGATTGGACTGATTTTCAGGAAAAAATCGCAGTTTTACCGGAATCAGGCATAAGATTACTAGAAATATCCTGCGATCGAGCTTTTAATACCCAATGGTTCCTCAGTAATTATGTGTAGGGTGTGGGGTGTAGGGTGTGGGGTGTGGGGTGTGGGGTGTGGGGAGAATAAAGCTGCCTATTGCATGAGTGCCTATCCTGATATGTAGCCTATACTCAACGGATTTAGTATTAATTCCCTTTTTCGAGAAAGTGAATACAATGGGTGGAAAGAGTTAAAAGAGTCCGATGAATCGACAAAGACGGCAAAAATCAAGACAATTTTCTCTCCCTAGATATTCTATCTTTCCCCCGGAACAATGGCGATGGGGAGTGACTTCTCTGGTGATTAGCTTGGTCTTGTCCCTACTGATTTTAAAACTGAATACCTCTAGTCTCTCCACTGCCACCATAAATATTTTTAATCCCTCCACTGTGGGGGAGAATTTAGCCGGTAAGAGCCTAGATGAGTTAGAAAAGCAGAAAATCGCCGAATTTTTGCAAATTGCCCCGCCAGAAACCGAATTAACCCTCGATCGCACCCCTTTGTTTATTCTCCACGACACAGCTTGGAGTATGACTGCGGGTAACATCGAAGAACAGAAAAAATATGCTCGCGGTCCGATGAAATTGGGTCCCAATGTTTACATCCCCCGCAAACAGAATTCCAGGGATAGAGACATTTTAGACTCGATCGCCCGGCCTTTTTTTGAACGTCACCGTCCCACTGCCACTTTTTATGAACAAGCGGCCGAAATGCTGCCCGCAGACACCAGAGATCAATTAGTGCGTCAACTGTGGCAACTTACCCCAGAAACTATCCGCGTCAAGGGTTTTGCACTTGCTTTAGAGGGTGTTCCTTTGAGTACGCGGTCGGCTCCTGAGTTAGAAAAAAGAGCAAGAATTTGGTTAAATACGCCTTCAGAAGCCGTCTTTAGGCGTTTAGTCAAAGAATATCCCACAAATTACTTTGATGGGGCAAAAAGCACCGCATTATGGGCAACAGAAGCGATTTGTCAGCAGCTATCTCACCCTAATTGCGATCGCTTGCGACCAATTTTTGCCGAAAGAAATCGTCGGGTTATCTCCAGCGTTAACATTGAACTGGTACAGGCGCCGGGATCCCACTGTTTGACCAAAGGACGCTTGCAACCCCTCCCCGGTTACAGCGATTTTCAATACCAACAAACGGCGAAATATTATCTCCTAGCAGCCTTACAAACGGGACAATTACCGCAAATTGTCAGCCATTTTGCCGTAGATAGTTTTCTGATTAATCAAGGAAAATATCCCCATTGTGACCCCCGGGGTTTTGATCTACAACGTCTCTACAATCTCATCAGTCAAGCTTTGGATTATGACCCCGGCACTGTTTATGGTATCGTTCCCCGTTACGGCACAAATATTCTAGCCGGTGATAATATTTGGTGGCATAATCGAGTTTTTGACCAAGCAAATTTACCCACAACTTTAAATTAGACCTGATCATTTAGAAATATCCACTTCTCCCAAAGCTTCTAGATAAGTAATCGCCGCTTCTAAAGGAGAATCGTAGCCATATGAAAACTCCTCAAACCAGCGTCCTTCCTCCGATTTAGCATCTAATTTATCTAACCATTGCTTCGCCTTTCTAGTTAAAGCTTCTCGCTTGCGCTGCTGTTTTAATGCCGCCGCTTTTTCTTTTTCCGCTGCCTCCTGTTGTTGCCTTTCTTGGTTTTCTAAGGCTAAAGCTTTTAAAAGCGCATCGGTAGCAGAATCGCTGGCATAATTAACCTTAAATTCGTCTGGGTAACGATCTTTTTCTTGGCGAGAAGAAGGGGATGGCATCGGTTTTTCCTGATCCCGTTTCTGGTATTCTGCCTTCATTTGTGCCAGTAAATCTTCTATTTCTCCCATAATGATCAAGTTAGAAAGTAAAAAGTTAAATAGCGGGGTTCCTTATTTTTCCAAACGGACCACATACCACTGTAAATAACCCTTCTCACCCAGGTCTAACTCGCAGTAATTATCGCGCAGATAGAGAGATTTTTCCTCAAAACTAGAGAATTTCGCCAATTGTCGGGGACAAATCTCTGGTTTTGCGGTGATTAAATCTTTTAACTTATCCCGCAACTGGTCGGGAGTCTGGAATTGTTCAGGTTGATCGGCCTCAAGGACAAGAAAATAGTCCCCTTGATACATAATAGAATCGGGCATCGCTGTTTGATAGTCTCAGTAGGAAAATTTTTTGGCTATCTTTACCACTTTATCGCCTCAACGCTCGATCGACACCACCACTATGACAGACCATCTCACCAATCCCTTTCTCAGTCTCCCTTACGAAAGCGCCATGCAGGACTTGGGGGACCAATACTATGATCAAGTTGCGGCTGCGGATTTTCCCCGTCATATCCTTCGTTTTCGCAATGATGCTTTATTACCTTTGGTGGGAATTCAGCCAGAATTAACCTTACATGAGCATTTTATCGAGGCTTTTGGTAAATTTCAATCCCTGAACCCTTTTTTGGCCCTGCGTTACCACGGTTATCAATTTGGCGAGTATAATCCTTTCTTGGGAGATGGTCGCGGTTTTCTCTACGGTCAAGTTAGGGGTATTGATGGCAAATTATACGATTTTGGTACGAAAGGATCGGGACGGACCCCCTATTCCCGTCATGCGGACGGTAGGTTAACTCTCAAGGGTGGAGTCAGAGAAGTCTTAGCTGGGGAAGCTTTACGCGGTTTAGGGGTGAATACCTCTCGCTGTCTCAGTTTGGTGGAAACGGGGGAATCCCTCTGGCGCGGTGATGAACCTTCCCCGACGCGATCTTCGGTGATGATTCGAGTTAGTAATTCTCATATTCGTTTCGGGACTTTTGAGCGTTTATTTCATATTAAACGTAGCGATTTAATTAAAAGACTCCTCGATCATGTGATTATTTATTATTATCCTGAAATCAATCCCCAAGATAGCGATCGCTATTTAAAATTTTACGCCGCTTTAATCGAAAGAACCGCTAAATTAGCGGCCCAATGGATGGCCGCAGGTTTTTGTCATGGGGTTCTCAATACCGATAATATGTCAATTACCGGGGAAAGTTTCGATTATGGTCCCTACGCTTTTATTCCTTCCTATAACCCCCAATTTACGGCGGCCTATTTCGACTACGGTGGTCGTTATAGTTATGGCAATCAGCCTTTTATCTGTCGCTTAAATCTAGAGTTACTGCAATCTCCCCTGGCCATGGTCGTCTCCTTGTTAGAGTTAGATCTGGCTTTGGCTAACTATGACCAGCATTACAATTTTTATTATCAAAAAATGATGCTCAAAAAGTTAGGTTTTGAGGATATTTTTACTCCCGAATCTGCTTTACTGGTCAGCAAAACCGTGGAAGTTCTCCAAGAAACTGGCCTCGGTTATCACGAATTTTTCTATCAATTAAGTGAACAATTTAATTACGGTTGGCGAGAAAATAGTTCTCTAATTCTTGAAAATATGGATTTACCGAAAGCTGATTGGCAACGTTGGCGAGAATTATATAGTTTGGTCTTAAATCAATTACCCCTAGATTCCTTAGCTCAAATTGGCGATACCTTAACGCATTATAATCCTAAAACCGCTTTACTTAGACCGCTAATCGAATCGGTTTGGGAAGCCATTACCTATAAAGATGATTGGCAACCTTTCCAAGAATTAGTGATAAAATTACAAAATAAACAGTAATTAAGTAATAAGTAGTGGTGCAAAATTAACTTGGCTCTTCGGGAATTGTTATGCAAATAATTAACTTAAAATAAAATTCGATGAGAGCGCCTACGCTCAAAAGTAGCTGAAATCCATACAGGGAAGGACTTAAGGCACAAACAGGTTA
>NZ_SFBZ01000073.1:0-18751 GCF_007095495.1 Microcystis sp. M_QC_C_20170808_M9Col
ACTGATAACTGATAACTGATAACTGATAACTGATAACTGATAACTGATAACTGATAACTGATAACTGATAACTGATAACTGATAACTGATAACTGATAACTGATAACTGATAACTGAAAACTGATAACTGATAACTGATAACTGATAACTGATAACTGATAACTGATAACTGATAACTGATAACTGATAACTGATAACTGATAACTGAAATTATTTTCCCAAAGTTAACTCCTCTTTTTTGCCGAGGATACCCTGGGGTCGCCAGATCATTAAAACCATGAGCAGCAGACCGATAATCATAATCCGTAAAGCCCCTAATTGGCTATCATTAAAAATATCTAATCGGGGCAGAATAAAGCGAGTCAGGGAATCGTAAGCCCAGAAAATTACCGCTCCTAGTAAGGTGCCGGCATTGCTACCAGAGCCACCGAGAATGATAATAATCCAAGCGTTAAAAGTCAATAACGGTTCAAAATTAGTCGGGTAAATAGTGGTTAATTGCCATGCCAAAAAAGCCCCAGCTAAACCAGCGATCGCACCGCCTAACATCAAAGATTGTAACTTATACCAAAAGACATTTTTTCCTAAAGCCCGGGGAATTTCTTCATCTTCCCGAATCGCTTTGAGGATGCGTCCCCAAGGCGATCGCAAAAGTAATTCTAAACCAGTATAAACGAGAGCGAGGAGGACTAAAACTACCACCATCAGCCCCGCTTTGTAATTATAGTCATTCAAGGCAATTACACCGTTTATATACAGAAAAAGCAGGATTATCGCCCCTAACGACCCCCAAAAGATTAAAGCCCTCTTTTGCGTCGGTTGATAGCTTTTGCCGCTAATTTGCCCCGCTTCGCGCCATTGTCGTTGCAGATTGCGCCCCAATTGCCAGAGAGCAAAGATAGCAAGCAGGGTAAACAGGGCAATAATTAATAATTTGACGGGAAAACTGGGATTTATATCCAAAGGTAGGGGATAACGTTGTAGTCCGAAACTGCCTTTCGTTAACCAATCCTCGTTAAGCACCAGTAAACGAATTAACTCAGATACCCCGATGGTGACAATCGCTAGATAATCGGCTCTTAATCTCAGGGTGGAAAAACCGATCGCCAATCCCAACAATGCCCCTAGGATCGCCCCGACAATGGCGGCAAAAATCATCGGTACACCCTGTAAAGTTAATAAAACCGTTGCATAAGCCCCTAAAGTGGCAAAAGCAACGTGACCAAAGTTAATTAAGCCAGTAAATCCCCATTGTAGATTTAAACCGAGGGCAAAAATCGCGTAAATACCCGCCCAAATTGTCAGGGAAACTAAATAATCTGTCATGTTATGGCAATTATCTTAATAGTGAGGTACAAAGTTGTCGGTTTCGGGAGTCAGGAGCCAGAAGTCAGGAGTCAGGAGACGATGCCCAATCCAGTTATACTTCATACTTATGAGAAACGCTATAACTCAAAAACGATCTTCAAGGTAAAAAGTAAAAAAGGGGTTGGGGGAGATGGGGGAGTGGGGAGAGGAGGAGAAAAAAGCTGAAAACTCACATCTGATTACTGATCACTGAAAAGGCTGATTGCTAACTGCTAGTATAATATCAGTTACAACGGCCTCTGTAGCTTGATGGACAATTGTGACGAGCGGAGGGTGCTAGGCTATCAATACTGAAAAAACCTTGTCCTGTTAATTTCTATGCCTCTTTTGATTCTAATTGCCGATGATGACCCCGGTATCCGCCTAGCGGTCAAAGACTATTTAGAATTAGCAGGTTATAGTGTGGTGGCGGCGAGTAATGGTTTGGAAGCTTTGAATTTATTGGATACCTATCATCCCCATCTTTTGGTATCGGATATCAAAATGCCGCGTTTAGACGGCTATTCTTTGGTGACTAAGGTGCGGCAACAGCCAGAATTTAGGTTATTACCAGTAATTTTTTTAACCGAAAGAGGGTCAACAGAGGAAAGAATTCGCGGTTATCAAGTGGGTTGTGATATCTATCTTCCTAAACCTTTTGAGATGGAGGAATTAAAAGCAGTTATTCGCAATCTTTTAGAGCGAGCGCAAATGGTGCAAAGTGAACGTCAATATCAGAAATTAAAACCGGAAGAAAGCCCCAAAACTAGGGATGTTTTAACTTCTTCTTTACAGGACGATTTTAAGTTAACTAATCGCGAGCGGGAAGTGTTAGAACATTTAGCCCGGGGACTTTCTAATAGTGAAATTGGGCAAAGACTGCATCTTAGTTCTCGCACGATCGAGAAATATGTTAGCAGTTTACTCAGAAAAACAACTACTAACAATCGCGCCGAATTGGTGCGTTTTTCCCTCGAACACAGATTAATCGATTAGCTGGAAGAAAAAACTTAAATTTTGTTTTTTACGTCCTCCAAAAGACTGCCACAGGAGTCTAAAAGTAGCTCGATTACGCGGTCAAAACCTTCCCGACCACCGTAGTAGGGATCGGGAACTTCTTTTTCTGGGTGATAACGGGCATAGTCACACATTAACTTGACCTTTTCTTGATATTTTCCTGTCCGATCTAGGGATAAAATATCTTGATAATTGGCTTTATCCATGGCTAAGATTAGATCAAAATTCTCGAAATCCTCGCGGGTAAATTGTCTAGCTGTCCCTTGCAGAGGAATACCGCGTTTTTTGGCCGCCGTATTCATGCGAGAATCGGGAGGAGAACCGATATGATAACCGGCAGTCCCCGCCGAATCACAGAGGATTTTATTGCTTAATCCTTCTTGTTCAATCAGATAATTCATGATATTCTCGGCAGCGGGAGAACGACAGATATTTCCTAAACAGACGAAGAGTAGTTTATAGGGCATAAATTGACCGGTAGAATCATCACTAAATTGCCAATTATAGGGCATTTTTAACATCCCGATAAAGATTTATCCTCAAAAAACTCCTCGCTGTCCATTAACCTAATTTTGGCTAATCCCAAGCTTTCTAAATAATCTTGCCACCCTTGGGGGGTATCTTCGATCGCTAATAATCCTAATACCCTAGCTACGTCTGCTACCCAGGGTAGGGTGTGAATTCTATAACCCTGCCAGTTTACTTCTAAGGATAACCAAGCGGGAATCTCTTGGGGGTTAAATTGTTGGCAGGCAAGATAATCAGCTTGAAAGCAGTAAATCCGAGGTGGTTTTTGACTCTCTAACAAGGTTAAACACTCCTTCTAATCTGGACATTAATCTCTTTCCTCATATTTTAGGTGAACCTCAGCATAATTTCTGTTAAATATGAACTTCTCTTGTCAAGAAATAGTTAAAAAACAACTGATAACTAGGCCGAGTTTCCTCAAGGCAATTTACCCTTAATTCTCCCCTAAGCGAGGACGAATAATTAAATAAATTGCCGGACCGATTAGAGGTAATAGGGAAATTACCGGCAACAGGAAAGGATTTTTTAATCCCCGTCGGGTTAGATCATCTTGCAGCAAAATTGGACATAATAGGGTTAAAAGACAGAAATCTAAACTCATAACATGAATAAAACGGCTAGTTTGCCACTGATGCCAAAAATCAGACCAATTGCCGTTAATTAATCCGTAAGCGATTAAAATTGCCGCAGTAATTAGGGCAATTACTCCTAACCAAGGTGAGTCTAAAAGTTTAATGACCAGATTTTTTTTACCAGTAAAATTGCTGTTGGATTGACGGAGAGTTAGATAGGGTAAAATAGCGAAAGCACCCACGGCAAAGGAGGCAAAAGTAAAGGGCCAAGCGATGATTTTTTGGTCACGACCATCGATAATTAAAAGGCTAGTGTAGATAAGTGGCCAAACTCCCATCAGGTTAAAAAGAGCGATAATTAACGGGTTGATATTTTGCCATTTCCCAGTGGAAAGATCGATAATTAAATTTATTGTATCTGGTTGATCGGGGGGTGCTAGTAAAAAAGCGTATAATCCGAAGCCTAACCAAAGTAAACCGAGAATAATTTTTGTTAACATGAGAGTAGATAATTAGCTTAATTGAGTAATGGATTTCTCATCGGATATTTTAGTCCAAAAGTGAGCAAAATGTCAAGCAATATTATACTAAATCTGGTTATTAAAGACTGATTATTTATTCCCCCTTTTGCATGAGTGCCTTTTCCATGAGTGCCTCTCCTTACAAGTAGCCTATACTTAACGGATTTAGTATTACCTAATCAATGATCGCTAATTTTTAGGGAAGACGACGGTGATTCATGGTTTCTGCTGGGTTAGTTTCTACATTTTTAGAGTGGAGTAACCGAGTTTGTTCGAGGATAGTTTCTAAGTCTTCATCCGAGAATTCTTCTACATAGTTTAATTTCACTTCTTCTAGGAATATAATTAATAACATCTCGATTCTTTCTAAACTGTGACGGGATTGTAATTCCCCGGCGAGAGATTGCCCGAAACGTTGGACTAATTGCTGCAATAAACGCTCAAAAACTTCGTCTTCCTGGGTAATCTTTTCAGCTATATTAACAAAGGATTGATACAATTGACTAGATAGACGATTACTCAAGTCAGTTTTTAACCCTTTCATGCCGGGTAATCGCAATAAGCTCTGATACGCAGGAGTTTGACTGAGAATTTTCTCGATATTGTATTTAATTAAAGCTTCTGCTTCTGGTTTAATTTGCGGTAAAACCTTGTCAACGGTGCTATTAACTACTAACTGAAAAATTTCAATAACTTCATTAGTATCATTGAGATTATTATATCCGCCATTGAGGGATCGATCGAGAAGTTTCTCCACTTGTCCCTGTCGAATATATTCCTGAATTTTATTAATGATTCTCAGAACAATTATCTCAGTAACATCTTTAGAAATTAGCGCAACTAGGCCTTTAACGGCCTGTTCTTTAATTAGTCTTAAGTTAATAATTTTAACTTGATCTAGGCGAATAACGGTAGGAATAAATCGCAGCCATCTCCAGATAGGAATAAACAGAAAAATATCATACCAACGCCATAACATAGCCTCGCGCCACCGTAGGCCTTTATGAGTGCGAGCAATCCACCAAGTTCTCAGCATAAATTCCCAGAAAAAGATGGTACCAAATAAAAAATCGATCGCCTCAAAGTTATCTATCGGTCTCCCATCTTCTCCTAGGGGACGAAAATAATTAGTTTCTATTAAAGGTTGAATTTCTTGATTAAAAAACTTCAACTCTTTTTCCCAGCCATTTTGAATGAGATAATCCCAACTCCAAAACTTCTGAAAGGCTGCTTTTGCGGAAACATTTTCCGTTTTAAAAACCCGCAAGCGCATTTTATTTTTAATCTTCTCTAAAGTCCCAGTTTTCTCTGCCAATGCAAAGGGATTATTATCAATCATATTGACACTTTTTTGGCGCAAATTGTCTAAAATTTTTTCAATTTCTTGGCGATATTCTTGCAGATTAAACTCTGGGTTAAAGAGCTTTTGATTAATTATTTGATTAAGTTTATTAACCGTATCTAAATATTCACTGGTACTGCGATAGGGTTTAATCCCTTTCACCACATCATACTTAGCGATTCCTTTAACAAAGGGAATTTCTAGGGGTTTATCGGGAGGTATTTGTAATTCTTGAAAGGAAATCGGCCCGAGTTTTATTGGTTCATTAAATCTTAATAAAGTTATTTGCAAGCGTCCCTGTAACCAAAAATCTCGCAGGGGAACATAGGTTAAATCGAAAATAACAAGAATATAATTGCATAACACCAATAGGGCCATGCAAGTCTCAAAGAGATTGCGCGGGGAAAAACGACGGTTTCTGATCACGGGGGTTTTAGTCAAAGTCATTAGCCTAGAAAGCACACTTTGACTATGGTAAACCAAAACGCCTAATTTTTTAGACCCAAAGCGATAGAAGTAGTGAAAAAAGAGCGGTTAAACTTAGTTCTGCCTCAGCAATTAATAGATGTGGTCTTCTATTCTGTGATAGCATCCTAGCAGATTCAGTTAAGCAGTTAGCTACAGCTTCTTTGGCAAGAACATTTTTATTATAAGTCGGTAAGTCGCAGATTAGCATAAAATCACCCTGAATTGATTTTTATCTGTCAATAAGCCTAGAGCCTCGTAGGGTGTTTTTCCTTGCGTCAACCCAACCTATAATAATTGCTGCTCTCGTAGGGTGTGTTAATAAAGTATTGACAATGTAAATACATCCTGCCTATACTACAAGTATGGATGTCTATTTTGTCCTCAGTGGCATTACTTTTGTTTGGAATGACGAGAAATCTAGGATTAACCCGATCAACCATGACGGTATTACGTTTCAGCAAGCAGCAGAAGTCTTCTTCGATCCACTGCTGGTTGTTGTTGATGCAAGTCGCAATGATCAGGCACGAGATGCGGTCATTGGGTTAGATAGACGGTGGAATCTCCTGTACGTCGTCTATATTGAGCCTGAAAACGACATCATTCGGATCATTTCGGCTCGCAAAGCCACACGCAAGGAACGTGAGTATTATGAAAGTTGAGGCATTAAAAAAACGACTGGAGAAAAATCGCCCTATGACTACAATCACGATTCCTATTCCCGAAGATGTGATTGAAGATTTAAAGCGGGTTGCACCGTTGCTTGGTTTCTCAGGTTATCAACCTTTGATGCGTGCTTACATTGGACAAGGGCTGCGTGCGGATTTGGAGCGTCTAGAGGGAGATACAATTTCTGCTCTCGTTGCTAGTTTGAAGCGTCATGGTGTAAGTGATGAAGTGCTGCAAGAAGCGTTGAGTGAAGTTACTCCGCGTTAGTCTAGGTTTTCGGCCTCCTAGGTTGAGTTAAGCGAAACAATACGGGGTCGAAAATGGCTCAATTCGATTGAAAAAGCGAAACCCAACCACCCCAACGGTTATTCTTAGTTGGGTGTAAAGCACCTTATCTGAGGTTAAAATTTATTCTTTCTAATTGTTGCTAGAAATGGGTTATGATGTTTATGCGTTTAGGGGCTAAAGGAGAAAAATCATGGTACGTTGGTCACTAACCGGATCAGCTTTAGGACAAAAAGGCGCAAAAAAGGGAAGCTTATCCCAATACGTTGAAGAAGCGGCACAAAGAGCGAGCTTTGAAGAAACCGTGGATTCTGTCCAAGAACGTAACTTGCGTTATTCCGAGGAAGAAATCGAAGAATCTATCAATGAGGCTATCCGAGAAACTCGTGCTGCGTCTCGTTCTTGATACCAATATTCTAATTTCTGCACTGTTACGCAAAAATACACCGCCTTATCTTCTTTATCAAGCATGGCGTGTGAATCTGTTTGAGCTAGTGACCTCGACATCGCAACTTGAAGAATTACAGCGAGTGATGGCTTATCCTAAATTGCAACGTTATTTCACCCCAGAAGAAGCCCAAACCATGTTAGCAGGGATAACCGCTTCTACCCTCTGCGTGACATCCCTCCCTATTGTGTCTTATTCACCCGACCCAGATGATAATATCATTTTGGCCACAGCGATTGCGGGTAAAGCTGATTATCTGGTGAGTGGGGATAAATCGGATTTGCTAAAACTAGGCGTTATTGAAGATATTCTCATCATAACCCCCCGTCAAGCCTTAGATATTCTTCAACAGCTTATCCCTACCTAGGATGAAAATAATTATAAATTTCCTTAGCTAATTGTTCCCCAATTCCTGTCACCTGTTGCAATTGTTCTAGGGAAGCTTCGCGAATATAATCCAGAGAATGAAAATGAGCTAATAAATCTTTTTGTCGCTTAAAACCTAAACCCGGTATCTCATCAAGACGGGAACGGCGACTTTTTTGCATCCTTTGTTGTCGGTGAAAGCTAACAGCAAAGCGGTGCGCTTCATCCCTGACTCGACGCAATAATTGCACTCCGGGTTGTTCCTTATCCGTCTCTAAAGGAGAGGATTCTCCTGGTAAAAAAATCTCCTCTCTCTGTTTAGCTAAACTAACAACTTTTACCTGTTCTAATAAATTCATCTCCCCTAAAACTGTCACCACTGCCGATAATTGTCCTTTTCCCCCATCAATCATGACCAAATCGGGAAAATCATCACTTTCGGCAATATTATCGGTATTTTCGGCATAACGACGGAAACGCCGGCGAATTACTTCTGCTAAACTGGCAAAATCATCGGAATGGCCGATTTTAACCTCGGGATTTTTGATTTTATAGTGACGATAATGTTGATTAGCGGCCACCCCATCGATAAACACCACTCCCGACGCGACTGCATTAGAACCCTGAATATGAGAAATATCATAACCCTCGATGCGGTGCGGCAGTGCCGGTAAATCGAGAATTACCGCTAAATCCTGCAAAGACTGTAAATCTCGGTCGGCGCTTCTTTTCGTCTTTTCTAACTCATAAAGAGCGTTTTTCTCGACCATAGCTAATAAATCCGCTTTACTTTGCCGTTGGGGGACAGTTAACTCGACTTTGCGACCTTTTTTTTCCCTTAACCATCCCGCTAACACCTCACCTTCCGGTAATTCGCAGGGTAACAGGATTTCGCTAGGAATTTCCACCCCTTCCACCGATAAATAATGTTCTTCTAGGACTTTTTGCAGGATTTCTCCCTCGTTTGCTGACTGACTATCGGCAAAAAATCCCAAACGTCCCACCAAACGACCGGAACGCACTTGGAATAATTGTATGCAACAATGCTGCTCGTCTTTAGCTAAAGCGATCGCGTCCCGGGATACGGTATCATCGGGTAAAGAGACTTTTTGATCGGTATTAAGAGCCTGTAATCCGCGAATTTGATCCCTAATCGTGGCCGCTTTTTCAAAATCTAGGTTTTCCGACGCTTCTAGCATCTTTGCTGCTAATTTCTCTAATAATTCTCCCGTCCTTCCCTGAAAAATCATCGCCACTTTCTGCAAGGTTTCCCGATAATCTTGGGGACTAATTAATTTTTGACAAACCCCCGGACAACGACCGATATCATAATTTAAACAGGGACGGTCTTTAAAAAGAGGTTGGGGACGTTGACGCAGGGGAAAAGTGCGTTTAATTAGGTGTAAAGTGTGGCGCAGCAGCCTGGTATCGACGTAGGGACCATAATAACGGTCTTTTTGGTTATTTATGCTACGTTTGCGGGTGATAAAAATGCGCGGGTAGGTTTCCGACCAAGTAATACAAATGTATGGATATTTTTTATCGTCCTTGAGGAGAGTATTAAAATGGGGCTGATGTTGTTTAATTAGATTAGCTTCCAGGGCCAAAGATTCTGCTTCCGTGTCGGTGACGATAAATTCAATTTCTGTCACCTGTCGCACCATCAAAGCAATGCGGGGACTGAGGGGTTGACTGGGACGAAAATAGGAACGGACTCTAGACCGGAGTTTTTTGGATTTACCGATGTAGAGAATTTCGCCATTTTGGTCGCGCAGGAAGTACACCCCCGGTTCGAGGGGAATTTCCCGAAGACGATTTTCTAGGCGATCGAGGTCTTGGATTAGGGTAGAGTTAAGATTATTCCCGAACATTCTTTTATATTAGGGTTTGCGGCAAAAAGTTTGTCTTGGGTGTGGGGTGTGGGGTGTAGGGTGTGGGGTGTAGGGTTTTACCGATTTTCAGGGAAAAAGTCCCGGAATTTTCCCCCCCATTACTCCAATGGCCGGTACTTTTGGATTTCAAAAAGGTCTAAAAGTCTTATCGAACAATGTTTTTAGATTTATTCAGCAAACCCTATATTAGACAAAAAAACTACGCCAGTGGGTATTAGCTGACGTTTGGCAAGATATTTAGGGCAAATCTTCACAAAAATTAATAGGCTTCCGATTCGATTTGCTTAATCGGGACGAAACATTCCCCGGGGAGAAGAATCGGTTTATTGTTAAAAATCAATTGTCCCCGATGATTGTCGCGGTTAATAGCGACACCGAAAGGACGTTTACTAACTCTGCTATTGAGGGTACAGTAGATGCGATAAATGCGTCTGGCCGCCCGTAAGACAGTAGGATCTAACAAAATTGGGATTTCCATATCGACACGTTGTTGTTCTGTTTTCTCGGATAGGGCTACCATATCACTCGTCTCCCCACGATTAAATTGACATATTTATTAAATCAATGTTATACGACGATTTCGGAATTATGCCACTTTTGTTAGAATTCTAAAACTTTCAGGATGGCCTGGCCCATAGCTTGGCATCCCACTAAGGTCATACCTTCCGAGAAAATATCTCCGGTACGATAACCGAACTCTAAGACTTTTTCTACGGCTTTTTCCAGTGCTGCTGCCGCTAAAGGCTGATTTAGCCCATATCTTAACATCATAGCAGCACTGAGAATCTGGGCGATCGGATTGGCTTTATCTTGGCCGGCGATATCTGGGGCCGAACCGTGGACGGGTTCAAAAACTCCCACCCCAGCAGTCCCTAAACTAGCGGAGGGTAACATTCCGATACTACCGGTTAACATGGCCGCTTCATCGGAGAGAATATCACCGAATAAATTGCCCGTGACGATAGTATCAAATTGTTTGGGGGCCCGGACTAACTGCATGGCCGCGTTATCGACGTAGAGATGAGACAGTTCCACATCGGGATAATTAGCGGCCATTTTCGTCATCCGGTCGCGCCAGAGTTGGGAAACATCAAGAACATTAGCTTTATCGACGGAACAGAGTTTCTTGCCGCGTTTTTGGGCAATTTCAAAGGCCACCTTAGCGATGCGGTCCACCTCCGATTCTAAGTAAACCATGGTATTTACACCGCATTTTTCTCCCGTTTCTGTCTCAAAAATCCCCTTCGGTTGACCGAAATAGACACCCCCGGTCAATTCCCGGACGACCATGATATCCACTCCCTCGATAATCTCCCGTTTGAGACTAGAAGCGTCGATTAATTGCGGAAAAATGGTGGCAGGACGTAAATTAGCAAAAAGACCTAAGCCAGATCTTAAGCCTAATAATCCCGTTTCTGGCCTTTGCTGCCGGGGCAAATTATCCCATTTATAACCCCCGATAGCGGCCAGGAGAACAGCATCACTATTTTTACAGGCGCTCAGGGTTGCTTCGGGGAGGGGACTGCCGGTTTCATCAATGGCTGCCCCTCCAATTAAAGCGGTTTGGAAGTCAAACTGGAGGTCAAATTTTTTAGCGATGACTTTCAGTATCTCTACGGTGACAGCGAGGATTTCCGGCCCGATGCCATCGCCGGGTAGCAGGGTAATGCGATACTGTTGCGTCATAGTTCTAGAACGGTAAAATAGGTCAGACTCTTAATTATAACATAGTTAGGTGGGCTTTTTTCTCCTAAAAATGTCAATCTTTGCCAGAAAAACCAGGGAACCGCTGCGGAATTAGCTAGGGAAATTCTCGATCCTCTGGTATTAATTATAAGGGGCAGTTAATCCCCGATAACTAGACTAATTCCACATGGGAATCATCCCCGATCATAAAGCGTAAAGCTTTTGGACGTTGGGGGGCAATTTCTAATTTTGCCCGTCGTCCAATAACACTATCAACTATGCGCTGATGAATGCCAATAATCGTGGCATCTTTGAGAATAACACTGTGTTCTATGTCGGCATCGATTAATTTTACTCCATTAGCCACACTGCTATAGGGACCGATAAAACAATTCTCAATGTGACAATTTTCTCCAATAATTACAGGACCGCGAATGGTACTATTAATAATTTTACTACCCTGACCAATTTGTACCCGTCCGATCACCTGACTATTAGCATCAATTTCTCCCTGCAAAGCGATTTCTAGACTGGTATCAAGGATAATCCGATTTGCCTCTAATAAATCATCTTTTTTACCCGTATCTAACCACCAACCCAGTAGTTTATTGGCTTCTACTGCTTTATTTTGATTGATTAATTCTTGGATAGCATCGGTAATTTCTAACTCACCCCGGCCCGAAGGTTGAATAGATGCGATCGCTTGGTGAATGGTGGGGGCAAAAAAATAAATCCCCACCAAAGCTAAATTTGAGGGGGGGTCTTTGGGTTTTTCGACTAAGTATAAAACTTTGCCGGTTTCATCTACTTTTGCCACCCCAAAAGCACTGGGATTAGACACTTTTCGCAGGAGAATTAAAGCATCAAGGGACTGTTTTTGGAAAGAGTCTAAAAAGGGCGATAAATCATCCTCAATTAGGTTATCACCCAAGTACATAATAAAGGGGGAATCTCCTAGGAAAGATTGGGCAGTTTTAACCGCGTGAGCTAATCCAGCTGGTTGATCTTGGCGAATATAAGTTATCTTAGCCCCAAACTGTTCACCATTGCCCGTGGTCTGACGAATTTCTTCCCCAGTTTCGGGACTGATAATAATGCCAATATCGGTAATTCCTGCGGCCACAATTGACTCGATTCCATACCATAAAATCGGTTTATTGGCCACGGGAACTAACTGTTTTGCCCCAGTATAAGTTAGGGGACGTAACCTCGTACCTTTGCCACCAGATAAAATTAGTGCTTTCATAGTGTTAAAGATTAAATAGTTGGTTGAGCATAGCTTTGAGAGAATCCCGCCAATAGGGAGGAATATAACCCAATTGTTGCGAGATTTTTTGACCGGAAAGAACCGAGTAGGCTGGACGCACTGCTGGGGTAGGATATTCAGCCGTAGTAATGGGAATTACTCTCTGAATTTTTAGGGGAATACCGCTTATTTTTGCCTCCTCAAAAATCGCTTTAGTTAAATCAAACCAACTGGCAACACCGCTATTAGTAAAATTATAGATTCCTGCGGGATTATCGGCATTAATTAAAAGCTGAGTAATTGCCGCGGCGATATCTTTTGACCAAGTGGGACTTCCCAGCTGATCAACAACTACTTTTAACTCCTCTCTTTCCTTGCCTAATCTCAGCATGGTTTTGACAAAATTACTTTTGCCATAACTGCCGTAAACCCAAGCAGTCCGCAGGATAATTGCCTGAGAATTAACAGTCTTAATCTCCTCTTCTCCCCTTAACTTTGATTGTCCATAAACCCCTAAAGGATTAGTTAGATCGGTTTCTAGATAGGGAGTATTTTTTCGACCATCAAACACATAATCGGTGGAAATATGGAGAAATTTAGCTTTAGTTTTCTCGGCAGCTTCCGCCATGATTTTCGGGGCTATCGCATTGATAGAATAGGCTAAATCTGGCTCGGTTTCGGCTTTATCCACTGCCGTATAAGCGGAGGCATTAACGAGATAATCGGGGTGAATTTCCCTAATTAACTGGCCGATTTTTTCCGAGTTAGTTAAATCTAGTTCTTCTCGACCGATACTAATAACTTCACCTAACTGGGGTAAAGTTACTTGTAACTCTTGTCCCACTTGACCTTTAGCACCAATTAGTAAAACTTTTTTCATTGTCTTTAGGGGAAAACTTCCACGGATTTAAAGGGTTGTCCAGCTTGGTCTTTAGGGGAGAGAATCGGCGGGGTCTCTAATGGCCAATCAATCCCTAAATCGGCATCATTCCAGGCGATGGTTTTTTCGTATTGGGGATAATAATAATTAGTGGTTTTGTAGAGAAATTCTGCTCGCTCGGAGAGGACTAAAAACCCATGGGCAAAACCTTCGGGAACCCAGAAAATACGTTTATTTTCCGCACTTAAAACACAGCCTACCCATTGCCCAAAAGTGGGGGAACTTTGACGCGCATCCACTGCCACATCAAAAACACTACCATTCACTACTCGCACCAGTTTACCCTGGGGATTGGGGATTTGATAGTGCAATCCTCGCAGGACATTTTTTAGGGACATAGAGTGATTATCCTGGACAAAAGTGGTATTAACACCAGTTTTTTCTCGAAAATCTTTCTGATTAAAACTCTCCAAGAAAAAACCTCGATCGTCTCCGTAAACTTGCGGTTCAATAATTAAAACATCAGGAATTTCCGTGGGAATAACTTTCATAAAATCGGAGACAAGATAACTTTTGCGGGTAGTTTAGCACAAAAGGGTATTTTTTTCTAAATTTTTTGATTAATCTTTCCTCGGTAACTGAATAATGATAAGATGAGCCTAACTTAGTTAGAGCATAAACGACGTGGTACAAGTCTCTACACACACCGCTACTCAATCTATCCCCGTGGAGGGAGAAGCCTTAAAAAACTGGTTACAGACTAGGGCTAATCAGATTATCGCCGGCGATCGACTCAGTAAGCAAGAGGCCTTAGCTTTAACTGCGATCGAAGGTCAGGAAAATATTTTCAGCTTATGTGAGGCTGCCGATCGCATTCGTCAGGCCTGTTGTGGTAATACGGTGGATTTATGTAGCATTATCAACATAAAATCGGGAAGTTGTTCGGAAAATTGTAGTTTTTGTTCCCAATCCGTCCACCATCCCGGAGAAGATTCGCCTATCTACGGTTTAAAAAGTCGCGAGGAAATCGTCAGCCATGCGAAAGCGGCAGCCGAAGCGGGGGCCAAACGCTTCTGTTTAGTTAGTCAAGGACGGGGATTAAAGTATAATAGCCCCAAATACAAGGAATTCGAGGAAATACTAGCCACAGTTCAAGAAATCATCGAAACAGCCAAGATTAAACCCTGCTGCGCTCTGGGAGAGTTAACCCTTGCCCAAGCGCAGGCCTTAAAAGAAGCCGGAGTTACCCGTTATAATCACAATCTGGAGGCTGCCGAGAATTTTTATCCTAACGTGGTCTCCACCCACAGTTGGCAGGATCGGGTAGAAACGGTAAAAAACCTGAAAGCGGCGGGAATTCAGGCTTGTACGGGCGGAATTATCGGTATGGGGGAAAGTTGGACCGATCGTATCGATTTAGCTTTTTCTCTGGCGGAATTAGAAGTGGAATCAGTGCCGATTAACCTATTAAACCCCAGAAGTGGCACCCCTCTAGGTCATTTACCCAAACTAGACCCCTTTACTGCCCTAAAAGCGATCGCTATTTTCCGGTTTATCTTGCCCCAACAAATCCTCCGTTATGCCGGGGGACGAGAGGCAGTCATGGGAGAATTGCAAAATCTGGGGCTAAAATCGGGAATTAATGCTATGCTGATTGGGCATTATTTGACCACTCTAGGACAACCCCCCCAACAGGATCAGGCGATGTTGGCTGATCTTAGTCTAATAGGAGGAGAAGCCCCCATCCCCGGTGAATACCAACCCCAACAGGCAACCTAAATCACGTCGAGGACGAGAATCTCCGCCCCGGCGCACTTCCGCATCGGTTCCCAATGAGTTAATCTGGGCTTTGATTGGTTTGTTGCTGACAACTTTTAGTACATTTGTTCCAGTCAGCCTAGCTAGTTGGTCGGCTGCGGGTCTATCTTCGCAAAAACTGGGCATAACTTACCAAATTGGGGCAGTATTGTTAACGGGCTGTCTGGGGGGCAAAAATGCTGGGCTTCTCGCCCAGGTGGCCTATATTTTCCTGGGTTTAACTTGGTTGCCGGTGTTTGCCCAGGGTGGGGGAATGGGTTATCTGAAAGAACCCAGTTTTGGCTATATTTTAGGCTTTATGCCGGGGGCATGGCTGTGTGGTTGGCTGGCTTTTCGCTGGCGCGCCAAGATAGAAACCCTGGCTTTAAGTGCTTTTGCCGGTTTGTTAGTGATTCATCTGTGCGGTTTATTATATATGCTGGGATTGTCGATTTTTCAGCCCCAAGCTAGTCAAATCACCTTTCCCGATAGTTTGCCCACCCTATTTATGAATTATTCAGTCTGGCCATTTTTAGGGCAGTTAGTAGTAATTTGTGTGGTGGTAATTATTGCCTTTTTCTTCCGTAAATTATTATTTTACTGATGCCACAGCCAATGTTAAAAAAGAATCGCTGGTTTTGGATAGTGGCGGTGATTGGTCTAATTTTAGACCAATTAACTAAGTATATAACCGTGCAGAGTTTTGAGCAAATTGGTGATACTTTCCCGATTATTCCGGGGGTTTTTCATTTTACCTATGTGATTAATACTGGGGCGGCTTTTAGTGCTTTTCGGGGCGGTGTTGGTTGGCTAAAATGGCTATCCTTATTAGTTAGTTTGGGATTAATGGCTTTTGCCTACTTTGGACCGCATTTAAATCGTTGGGAACAATTAGCCTACGGTTTTATTTTAGCAGGGGCTTTCGGCAATGGTATCGATCGCTTTTTGTTTGGTTATGTGGTGGATTTTCTCGATTTTAGATTGATTAATTTTCCTGTTTTTAATCTGGCCGACGTTTTTATTAATATCGGGATTATTTGCCTCTTAATTTCTACCTTTCCCCACAAGTCAAGGATCCCGTAGGGGCGAAGCATTCGGGCGATAACCTATCGCTGAAACCGTAGATTTCCTATCCGAATGCTTCGCCCTTACTTTTTCAGTTCAAATGCAAGTGGAGTGACTCTTAAATTATTACAGATATATCAGCAGCCGTCTGTAAGCATCCCACCGAAAAACTAATGCGCTCCGGGGTTTGGGGGCGGCGCCACGCCCCCAACGGGTAGGGTTGATTCATGAATCAACCCTACTATGAATCAACCCTACTATGAATCAACCCTACCCCTGCCCCCTGCCTCCTGCCCCCTGCCTCTGTTATCCTCGATCGGGTGAGCAATGCCCACCCGAAAAACTATGCTTCTGTTGCAGAATTAGAGCGATCGAATTTACTAACTAACTGAGGATTTTCTGACCAAGCATCGATAATACTAATATTACCATTGAGAAAATTCTGTTTAATAGCGCGGCGTTGAATTTTGCCACTGGCAGTTTTGAGAATTGTTCCCGATTTAGCCAGAACAATCGCATGGGTCATAATTTCGTGTTCTTCGGCGATTTCTTGACGGATATCGGCGATTAATTTAGCCGTATCTAATTCGCCGCTGCGACGTTCTAATTCCTGGACAATAACTAACTGTTCCTCGCCATTATCTTCAATGGAAAAAGCCGCACCATAATCGGGACGAAAAACCTCATTAAGATGCTGTACTGACCATTCTAAATCCTGGGGATAATGATTACTGCCACGGACAATAATTAAATCCTTAATCCGTCCCGTGATATACAATTCCCCATCGAGAAGAAAACCTAAATCTCCGGTGCGTAAAAACGGTCCTTCTCCTGTATCAGCAAGATAAGCTTGAAAAGTCTCTTTGGTTGCGTCTTCCCGTTGCCAATATCCAGCGGCCATACTGGGGTCACTGGCCCAAATTTCGCCCACTTCATCAGCTGCACAAAGGGTGAAAGTATCGGGATTAACGATAGCTATACGGGTATCACAGACGCGACGACCACAACTAGGGACGGATCTAACTCCCGTGGTTCGATCGGAGCCTACAGGGACAATTTTACCGCGTTCGTAGGCGGTTGCATCCAAAGCGGTGATAATTGGGGTGGTTCCCTTGGGTTTATTGGAAATCAAGAGGGTATATTCAGCTAATCCGTAGGCAGGGGCGAAAGTTTGCCAAGAAAAGCCGTAATCGGCAAAAGTATCGACAAATTTGGCCATGACCTTCGGGTTAATCGGTTCGGCGGCATTTCCCGCGGCCTGCCAACTGCTCAGGTCTAATTCCGCTAAATCGGCAGCTTTAATCCTGCGAGTACAAAGATCATAGGCGAAGTTGGGGGCCTGACTATGAGTAACTTTGTACTTAGTAATATTTTTTAACCACTGCATCGGACGCTTAATAAAAGCAAAGGGAGACATGAGATAGCAGGGTGTACCGTTGTAGAGGGGGACGGTGATACCTTCGACTAACCCGTAATCGTGAAAATAGGGCATCCAAGTTAGGGTAACGCTATCCGGTTCGTAACCACAAGCTTTTTGCAAGTAACCGCAATGGTGCATCAGGTTAAAATGACTTAACATCACCCCTTTGGGGATATTAGTCGAACCGGAGGTATATTGCAGATAAGCAAGCGCCGATTTATCCACCTGGGGATCTTGCCATTGGTCCGCTAGGGAAATATCAATACTTTCGGTAGTAATCCATTTCATTTGGTCGAATTCTGGGAATTCTTCCTTAACACCTTCAATAAGAGTCAGAATACTTTCGGTAACTAGGGCAAAGGTGGCATTAGCATCCTTGACAATTGCCCGTAAACGGGGCAGAGTGCGCTTAAGTCGTCCCGATTCCGGTGGGGGGACGGGAATGGCAATCACTCCCGCGTAGAGACAACCACAAAAAGCGGCCACTACTTCTAAACTTTGAGGATAGAGTAACAAGGCCCGTTCCCCTTGGGCCTGGTATTTTTGCAAATAGGCGGCGATTGCTCTTGCTTGGCGATCGAGTTCACTGTAGGTTAAAGGTGGGGTTTCTTTTCTACCATCGATAAGAAAAGTGTAGGCATGGCCCTCTGGTTGTGCCGTGGCGCGGTAACGTAAGAGTTCTACTAGGGTGGCAGGTTGAATTAAGGTTTCAGTCATCGTTGTTATCGGGCTTATTGGCGCTATTGTATAGAAGTTTTAAGATATTTGCCCATGGCGCTAGGATAAAGTGCGAAAGGCGATCGGTCAAGGTATAGGATTAAGTAGCTGGTTATAATTAAATTAAAAATGGATTTTAGGTTCGATCCCCCCTAGCCCCCCTTGATAAGGGGGGAAGCCGAAGGCGGGGGGATCCCCCTTGATAAGGGGGGTGTCTGATGATTTTTAACGCCTACCTACTTAAGTTATTGGTTAAAATCCCGCCCGCCTTATCTGTGCAATTGTGGTAAAAAGCTATAATTAATCAACCCTAAAATATCGGGAAAAAGTCATGACAGCCCTAGACATTATCCCAGATGTCACCTATCCCCCCACAGATTTATGGAGTGATGAACCACCATTGGAAAGTGATCTACACCTGCAACAGATCATCATTCTCCTTAGTTGTCTAGAATTATTATGGCGCGAGAGGAGTGATTACTACGCTT
>NZ_SFBZ01000074.1:0-4843 GCF_007095495.1 Microcystis sp. M_QC_C_20170808_M9Col
TGTATTTCCGACTACCTTTACCCCGCAAGGGGACGGAAACTTTGGTATAGGCGAGAAGTAAATTAGCGACAATGCTATTTCCGACTACCTTTACCCCGCAAGGGGACGGAAACTGTATTACCCGAAGAGTCCCTTAGCGTAGTCGTATTCAATTCCACCGATTTCCGACTACCTTTACCCCGCAAGGGGACGGAAACTTTATGAGAAGGAAGAGGAATTGGATATTCTTCTTGCTGAATTTCCGACTACCTTTACCCCGCAAGGGGACGGAAACGCATCTAATCAACTAGTTATTAAAAGGGTCATATTGACATTTCCGACTACCTTTACCCCGCAAGGGGACGGAAACGATACCCAACCTTGCTCATCAACTTGAGTACCACAATAATTTCCGACTACCTTTACCCCGCAAGGGGACGGAAACTTTATGGCATCCTGTGCCATTCTTAATGCTTTATTAGCAAGAATTTCCGACTACCTTTACCCCGCAAGGGGACGGAAACTAAAGAGACTCCAATCTTTTTTATCCTTGGCAATCCAAATTTCCGACTACCTTTACCCCGCAAGGGGACGGAAACGCACAGGAGCAACAGTTTTAGAAGGGAACAACCAAGAATTTCCGACTACCTTTACCCCGCAAGGGGACGGAAACTCAGTTGAAGCAGTGTGAAGTGCTTTGTACTCATTAGCTAGATTTCCCACTACCTTTACCCCGCAAGGGGACGGAAACTAAAGTCTCTCCATTGCTATAATATGTCCCACTTCTTCATTTCCCACTACCTTTACCCCGCAAGGGGACGGAAACCTTGGATTAGATAGAAATGCAGGTGAACAACCAGCAAAGATTTCCCACTACCTTTACCCCGCAAGGGGACGGAAACGCGGCGATCGATTGCGTTGGGGGCTGTCGTGAGATTCATTTCCCACTACCTTTACCCCGCAAGGGGACGGAAACCCGTCGGTCAGCCGTCGCTTTGGGGCTTTGTACCCATTAGCAATTTCCCACTACCTTTACCCCGCAAGGGGACGGAAACTATTGAGGAGATGCTCAAGGATTCCCCACAGGATTTTTGCATTTCCCACTACCTTTACCCCGCAAGGGGACGGAAACAATAGGAAGTGACACAGGTTGTAGATTGTTACTGTCTTTAATTTCCCACTACCTTTACCCCGCAAGGGGACGGAAACTTCGAGGTAAAAGTTTGTAGTGGTGTACGAAACTCACCATTTCCGACTACCTTTACCCCGCAAGGGGACGGAAACAATATTCCCCCTAGAAGCAATATCTTGAGGAATGTCGGTATTTCCGACTACCTTTACCCCGCAAGGGGACGGAAACAAGTCTTGAGCATTAGGTGTAAATGTAGCACTTGATGCATTTCCCACTACCTTTACCCCGCAAGGGGACGGAAACACAGTGACAGACAGAACCGTAATATGGTTATCCCATTTAATCTGTGCAAAATTCCCCACTACCTTTACCCCGCAAGGGGACGGAAACACTGCGTACCAAAGCCCATCCTTGTAATAGCTGAACCAGCATTTCCCACTACCTTTACCCCGCAAGGGGACGGAAACAATTATCCAAACAACGAGCGGCGATCGAATCTCAACAATTTCCCACTACCTTTACCCCGCAAGGGGACGGAAACGGTAAAGCTTGAGGTTTTAATTTCAGAGATTCCAGTACCATTTCCCACTACCTTTACCCCGCAAGGGGACGGAAACGATCTGCGGCGGGAGATCCGTCCTCCTCCCATTCTTCATATTTCCCACTACCTTTACCCCGCAAGGGGACGGAAACAAACTTAATTGGAATCCCAACCATACTTTCCGCCAGTCTCATTTCCCACTACCTTTACCCCGCAAGGGGACGGAAACCCAAGTCGTCGCTTAATTGCGTCGATCCTTTCCCATGCATTTCCCACTACCTTTACCCCGCAAGGGGACGGAAACTCTGTAGAATTTCTGAGCCAATGCCCGATCCCTAATCTGGATTTCCCACTACCTTTACCCCGCAAGGGGACGGAAACCCTCTTTATTCTCAAGACAATGCCCGTACTTTAGAGTGGTCATTTCCCACTACCTTTACCCCGCAAGGGGACGGAAACTCATAGGCGGCACGATAGCCACTTGGCTCCTCGCCAGTTTCATTTCCCACTACCTTTACCCCGCAAGGGGACGGAAACTAGAGTAAGCACTGTAGCGGTATTAGATGTAATTTGATATTTCCCACTACCTTTACCCCGCAAGGGGACGGAAACACAGTAGTCAATCCAGCATCAATAGCGCTAAATGCACCATCAATTTCCCACTACCTTTACCCCGCAAGGGGACGGAAACGCTTACGCTTGGGCTTGCTTGTGCGATTACTGGCACAAAGGATTTCCCACTACCTTTACCCCGCAAGGGGACGGAAACTGCATCGCTAAGCGCTCGAAGTTTGGATGCCAGTTTAAAAGATTTCCCACTACCTTTACCCCGCAAGGGGACGGAAACCTTTTGCGCTGCAATGCTTAGTAGTTCCGACGCATCTCGTAGATATTTCCCACTACCTTTACCCCGCAAGGGGACGGAAACACGTAAAACTTAGACATAAACACAGATCCATTACTAAAATTTCCCACTACCTTTACCCCGCAAGGGGACGGAAACTATCCCCTGAGTTCTACCACGCCATACCCAACCATCAAAATTTCCCACTACCTTTACCCCGCAAGGGGACGGAAACAAACAAAACTAGAAAGATCAAGAGATCTAAACTGCTCTATTTCCGACTACCTTTACCCCGCAAGGGGACGGAAACGGCAGGTTCGTTCATTGTTGCAGACATCACAGGACGATCTAAATTTCCGACTACCTTTACCCCGCAAGGGGACGGAAACCCGCTTGGTCCAGTCAATTCTTTGGCGGCTACTACCATTTCCGACTACCTTTACCCCGCAAGGGGACGGAAACTAAAGTTGTCATTACCAATAGCTTTGACCGTAGAAATTTCCGACTACCTTTACCCCGCAAGGGGACGGAAACTGTCGATCAAGGAAAAAGGCAAAAGTAGAAAGTCAAAAATTGATAGCAGCACAAAGAAACAAACCAAAATCTATCCTAAATTCCCTCTTTTTCTCCGATAAGGGGGACGAAAACATCTATGCTAGACTTGCTAGGCTCATCGCCCAAATTCAAACCATACCCATGACCAAAGGAGAAACCGAACCCACAAGAGAACATTCGATTTGACTATGAAATTGTAGTCGATCCCTACGATGCAGCAGAAAGAGCAATGGGTTAGTATTAATATCTCCAACACAAAATCTCCCACCCATTTCTTGCTAAATAGGACTTACGCAAACCGAACGAATTTATTCGGCTTGAGGTAGATGTGGTGCGGGCTTCGCCCGCACCAATGCGTAAGTCCTACTAAATAGAAGCAAAAATCTTTAAAAACAGGCGTGATCGCCCAAAAAAGAAGTTGAAGTATTAGACATGACCTTAGCAAAAGATTGTGAAAGCAATATGTATATGGATTATGGATTTTAGATCCAGCAATCAATAGGTAAAATAAACAAAACGCAAATGTCACACTCAAAAACATCAGCGATCGCCAACTGGACAGATGATATCGAAATCGTCAGCATCACTCTGACCTTAAGAGCGATCGCCGACATTGAATTATCTCACAACTACACCACCGCACTCCATGCATGGTTTCTCCATCAAGTCCGCGACAGCGATCCACAACTTTCTGCATATCTCCATGACAAACAATCCGAAAAAGCCTTTGCTATATCTCCACTCAATGGCAACCTTAAACCCATAGTCAACTCATTCCTTGCTAAAGTAGATAGTACCTATACTTGGACAATATCAGCCCTATCCGAGTCTCTATGCACATGGTTACAGACTTGGTTCATTAATCATCCAAAGACAATTAACCTCTACAAAGGAAGCTTTGCGATCGAGCAGATTCGCATTAATCAACCACCTACAACCTACAATAATCTCTGGTCATCTTCATTAAATCTAGATCCCAGATTTACACTCGCTTTCCTAACCCCTACTTGCTTTCGCAGCAAAAATCACCATTTACCCTTACCGATTCCCGCCAATATTTTCCATAGTTATCTCCGTCGTTGGAATGACTTTGCTCCCGAAGCCTTTCCTCAAGAGGAATTTTTAGCATGGATTGAAAAGGTGGTTTATATAACTAACTACGAACTTAACTGCACTAAAGTTGCTGTTGCCAAAAAGGGCTATGTGACTGGTTTTACAGGTACTGTCGAATTTGCGATCGATCTCAAAACTTCCCGTAATTCTGATTTTGAAAAGTTGCTCTCAGCATTAATTAAACTTGCTAATTATTGCGGTACAGGACATAAAACCACCTTTGGATTAGGACAAACGAGACTAATTAGGAAAGATGAAGTTGGGAACTGGAAAAACGAAAAACAATCAATAGTAGCAACTCCAATTCAAGAGCATTTAATTAAGAGAATCGCAGAGCTAACGGAGCTATTTCTCCAAACAAAAAAAAGGCAAGGCGGCGATCGCGCTCAAAACAACGCTACTATCTGGGCAACCATCTTAGCCCGTCGCGAATTGGGCGAAAGCTTGACAGATATCGCGATCGACCTCGACTTACCATACGAAACAGCCAAAGGTTATGTCAAACGCGCCCGTAAAACCTTAGATAATATTAAGTCAGTTCCATAAACTCAGTTTTCAAAGTTTTATATTTTGCACCTATAGCGGTTTTCATTTTGCCGTAGGCAAAATGAAAACTCAAAACTCTTACTGGGACTGATTTTTTGTTTTCAAATGAGTACACACTCATTTGAAAACCGCT
>NZ_SFBZ01000075.1:0-6255 GCF_007095495.1 Microcystis sp. M_QC_C_20170808_M9Col
GAATCTCTGTGATTCTTCAAGAAGAATCCTATACCTCAGCTTCTAATTTTTTGAATGACGATCCTCTCCCCGTTTATGGACAGATAACTGAAAAGCCAGTGTTTTCAGGAAAAAGAATTAAGCGAGGGTTATATCGTACAGATAAGGGGATTCTGGTTCAATCTGATGTCATGGGTTCCTACAATATTTTACGAAAAGCATTCCCAAATGCGTTTAACCGCTATGGGATAGAATAGAGAGGTGCGTAGTTCACCCAAGGAGAATTAATCTCTCGAAGTAAAAGTGAAAGGAATTTCTGAAATGGAATTCAGTCTGTCTATATTTGACTATACTTTTACTAACTATGCAGGACAAGAGCAACAATTCTCGCCAGGCGCGAGTTCGGAGATTCCCTATTAGCGATCGCTACCGCTCTGGAAATGCCCTACGAAACAGTGAAAACTTACGCCAAACTTGCCCGTCGTCTTTTTTCGATAAACTGTAACATGGTTTAAAAATCTCTGTCATTTTGAAAGGGCAAATGCTACTCATCCCCCTTTCAATGTTTTCTTACCTTGTTTTTCTTCCGAGAAACTTTTTGCTGTACTTGTAAAGGCTGATACCTTAGTATATTGGGAAAAGGTGGATTAGTGGCATACACACAATAGGAGTCTATGAAAATGGCATGGATATTTAGTTTATCCGCAGAATGTGGTTCTGATGAGAGCAAGGCCGATAAATTTGCTCAACATTTTCAGGGAAGATCATTGTTGCTGTCAAACGGTCGCCAGTGCCAATGTCGCACAGACATATTCCAAGACATAGAAGAAAATTGGTGGTGTCGCATTTCACCAAATAATCTTAGCGAAGTGGGAATAGACGGTCCTGAAAGTGCCTATTCAACGACAGAGTTAGGTATTTTACTCTATCAGTCCCTAGTATTTGCCCCCACCTTCCGTTATGCACTGGTTGGTGTTGAAGTCGATGAGTTTAGAACATACACTGAGCTTATCGAAGAATCATCCAATCTATCTATCCCAGGACTGGTTTTAGCGAAACCACTTGCACGCGAGCTAGGAATATTGCCAGTCTTTCGCTCCTTTAGCCCTAGTTATGTTTGGCAACCTTACGCAGGAGAAGTTTACAACCCGCTGATGACATCGCCAAATCTGAAAAACAAGTTGAATGAACTGCTGGCTGTAAGTTGACCTCACAAGCGAACAAGGCATAACTAGACCGTTCTCTAAAAATTGCTTTAACAATCTTATTAAAAATGTTTTTGCTGAAAGAATCTCGCTCTTTTTTTAGACAGGGATGGACAATTGCAGTTTTACTAATTGCCCTGCTTGTTTCCCTGCCAATTTTATCGGTTGCCAGTAGTTTATTAACTAATTCCAGTCAAGTCTGGCAACATCTGATCGAAACTGTTCTCTGGGATTATCTAGTTAATTCTTTTTGGTTAATGTGCGGGGTGGGCAGCGGCGTTTTAATCATCGGTGTCGGCACCGCTTGGTTAACAACGATGTGTCAATTTCCGGGTTGTCAACAATTTCAATGGTTATTATTACTACCCCTTGCCGCTCCTGCCTATCTCTTGGCCTATACTTATACCAATATGATGGACTATTTTGGTCCGGTGCAGACGTTCTTAAGAAGTGTTTTCGGTTGGAATAGTCTCGAGGATTATTGGTTTCCTAATATCCGTTCTCTCTGGGGGGGGATTCTGATGTTAATACTGGTGCTTTATCCCTACGTTTATCTGTTAGCAAGGGTCGGTTTTTTAGAACAATCTGTCTGCACGTTAGAGGCAAGTCGCTCCTTGGGATGTAATCCTTGGCGCAGTTTTTTTACTGTCGCTTTACCCCTAGCAAGACCGGCAATTATGGCGGGATTAGCTCTAGCTTTAATGGAAACTCTTAACGATTTTGGTACGGTGCAGTATTTCGGAATTAATGCTTTTACCACGGGGATTTATAATACTTGGTTCGGTATGGGAGATTCCATAGCTGCGGGGCAGTTATCAACAGTTTTAATGGTATTTATCCTCGTTTTAGTTTTCCTCGAACAATCCTCCCGTCGTCAAGCTCGTTACTATGAAATGACCAATCGTTTCCAGTCACCGACTAAGTACGAACTAGGATTTGTTCGGAGTTTATTGGCAATTATCGCCTGTTTTTTACCAGTATTTCTTGGGTTTATCGCCCCTGCTTTCTATCTAGCTTATCTAGCCTTTAATCATGCCCAAGAAACTTTTAATAATGACTTTCTTAATTTATCGGTAAACAGTTTTTTTCTGGCTAGTTTAAGCGCAATTATTGCGGTAGTTTTAGCTTTAATTCTCGCCTACGGGGAAAGACTTAATCCGAATAAAACTCTTAAGGTTTCTGTGCGGGTTGCGGCGGCTGGTTACGCTATCCCCGGCATTGTTATCGCGGTGGGGGTTTTAATTCCTATGGGCAAATTGGATAACTTTCTCAATCAAGTATTAAATATCAATTTAATTCTGAGCGGCACGATTTTCTGTGTGATTTTTGCCTATATTGTCCGGTTTTTAGCCGTAGCTTTTTCCACGTTAGAATCGAGTTTAAGTAAAATTAAACCTAGTTTAGATGATGCTTCCCGCAGCCTTGGCTATGGCACTGGTGCCACTTTAATTAAAGTGCATATTCCTCTTTTGTCGGGGGGATTATTGACGGCGGCTATGTTAGTTTTTGTCGATGTGATGAAGGAATTACCGGCTACTCTGGTCTTAAGACCTTTTAATTTTGATACCCTAGCCGTGCGCGTTTATCAATACGCCAGTGATGAACGTTTAGTGGAAGCGGCGGCCCCGGCCCTGGCCATTGTCTTAGTGGGATTAATTCCGGTAATTTTTTTAAGTTGGCAAATTTCCAGGCGGGCGATCGGCCAAGAGCTTAGTTCTATCTGGCTGAATAAATCTAAAAACCTTGTGGGATAATATCTTTAGGCTTTTTTAAAATCAAAAAGTGCCAGTCCTGGCAGTGATCGGGGGGAAAATTTAGGCACTTTTTCGCTGAAAATGGGTAAAACCCCACACCCCACACCCTGCCCCCCCGATGTCGGGGGGGTTGGGGGGCCACACCCTGCCTCCACGAAAAACTTTTTCGGTAAATCCTAGTTCTATAGTCTAGTACAAAATAATGTTACAGTTCTTGACAAGACTACTAGAGAGAGGGGGTGTCAGTGATAGGATTCCCTAAAACCCCTTTTCTTTATTTTTGTAGAGAGAACAAAACCCTATGACAGAACTTTCTGGAAAAGCTCCTAAGTTCGGTGGCAGCACAGGCGGTTTACTCGCCAAAGCCGATCTAGAAGAAAAGTACGCCATCACCTGGACAAGCAGCAAAGAACAAGTCTTTGAAATGCCCACCGGTGGCGCCGCTATCATGAACGAAGGCGAAAATCTCCTCTATTTGGCCCGCAAAGAACACGCGCTCGCTCTTGGTACCCAATTCCGGACGAAATTTAAGCCCAAAATCGAAGATTACAAAATCTATCGGATTTACCCCAGTGGTGAAGTGCAGTATCTCCACCCTGCTGATGGTGTCTTCCCCGAAAAAGTTAACGCTGGTCGTGAATTTTTCGGCAAAAAAGACCGCAATATCGGCAAAAACCCCGAACCAGCGACAATTAAGTTCTCTGGTGTCACTCCCTACGAAGCATAAATAATCCCTAAAATCGAGAGTGGGGAGTTAGATTTAGAAGCTATTTGGCCCTAAGATTTAACTTCTGACTCTCGATTTCTCTTATAGCAATCGGCAGTCAATTGCTAGTTAGGGTTTGCGGCAAAAAGTTTTTCCTGGGGTTAGGAGTTAGGAGTCAGTATTCTCCGAGTCAGGAGATAGGGTGGTCACTGTGTGCGCGTTGCGGGGGGTTTTGGGGTGTTAGGGTGTTAGGGTGTTGGGGTGTTAGGGTTTTAGTTGAAATTCCCCCACTTCCCCACTTCCCCACTTCCTCACTTCCCCACTTCCCCACTTTCCCACTTCCCACTCCTTCATAATTCATAATTCATAATTCCGTTTTCTCCCCTACAAGTGTTGTGCTATCCGTTTCCTGAACCATCAAAATATGATCTTCCCCGACTTCGATCGCTTTCGTCAACTCGCCGGTCAAGGTAACTTTATTCCTGTCTATCAAGAATGGATCGCTGACCTAGAAACGCCTGTTTCGGCCTGGTATAAAGTTTGTGCCAATCAAGCCTACAATTTTTTATTAGAGTCGGTAGAAGGGGGCGAAACCTTGGGACGCTACAGCTTTTTAGGAGGCGATCCCGTCTGGGTATTAGAAGCGCGGGGAAACACCACTACCCAAACTTTTCGCGATGGTTCTCAAGAGATTTTTTCGGGGGATCCTTTCGAGATTTTAACCCAATGTTTAGCCCCGATCGTGCCAGTTAAATTGCCGCAATTACCCGCCGGAATAGGGGGTTTATTTGGTTTTTGGGGTTATGAATTAATTAATTGGATCGAACCGCGAGTGCCTATTTATAACGCTACCGATGCCGATCTACCGGATGGGATTTGGATGCAGGTGGATAATCTGATTATTTTCGATCAAGTTAAACGGAAAATCTGGGTGATCGCTTATGCCGATATCCGGGGTAAAAATCCCGATTTAGCGGCCGCTTATCAAGCGGCCTGCGATCGAGTGACACAGTTAGTTCTGAAGTTACGATTACCCCTACCAACTAATGCCAAAACCCTGGAATTATTACCGGTTGGTCAGGGAAAAGAATTAGTCTATGAAAGCAATACAACTCAGGAAAAATTCTGTCAAAATGTCCTGAAAGCCAAGGATTACATCAAAGCGGGGGATATTTTTCAGGTGGTTATTTCCCAGCGTTTAAATGCCAATTATCAGGGTCATCCTTTCGATTTATATCGTTCCCTGCGTCTGATTAATCCTTCTCCTTACATGGCTTTTTATAACTTTAAGGATTGGCAAATTATTGGCTCTAGTCCTGAAGTGATGGTTAAGGCAGAACGGGACGAATTAGGTAAAATAAAGGCTACGGTCAGACCAATTGCTGGAACCCGTCGCCGGGGACAAAGCTTGAGTGAAGACCAAGCTTTAGCAACGGATTTATTGCAAGATCCCAAAGAAATTGCCGAGCATATTATGTTAGTGGATTTGGGGAGAAATGATCTAGGTAGGGTGTGCGATCAAGGTACGGTCAAAGTGGATGAATTAATGATAATTGAACGTTATTCCCACGTTATGCACATTGTTAGTAATGTGGTGGGGGATTTAGCCACCAATAAAAGTGCTTGGGATTTATTAAAAGCTTGTTTTCCCGCGGGAACCGTCAGTGGGGCCCCGAAAATTCGCGCTATGGAAATTATCCATGAATTAGAACCCTGTCGTCGTGGTCCCTATTCAGGGGTTTATGGTTACTACGATTTCGAGGGACAGTTAAATAGTGCCATCACAATTCGCACTATGATTGTTCGTCCCCAAGGTAATCAAAATTATCTGGTTTCTGTGCAAGCGGGAGCCGGGTTAGTAGCCGATTCTGAGCCGGAGAAAGAGTATGAAGAAACCCTCAACAAAGCCAGGGGTTTATTGGAGGCAATTCGCTGTTTAAGTTAGATTTTTTGCCCAGGATCGTCCTTTAGACTTTTTTCCCATCAAAAAGTGCCAGTGATTGAAGTGATCGGGGGGAAAATTCAGGGACTTTTTCCCTGAAAATTAGGTAATTGACCCCCTGAAAATGGGTAAAACCCTACACCCCACACCCCACACCCAGGAAAAACTTTTTCAGCAAACCCTAACAGGATAACATCAAGGTTTCAGCTTATTGCCATAAGTTTAGCTACTGGGGTTCAATGGTTACTAAAATCTGATAGGAGGTTGTTGGAGTCGTTTTAGTCGTAAACACGAATAAAATTTGGTTATTAGTAAGGGGATTGATATTGATGTCTGGGGGTAAACCGGTATCAGAGGTATATACATCTACGGTTTGAGTTTCAGTTTTTTCATAGACATTACGCAACCCATTCACAAAAACCACAATGCCATCTCCAGCATTTGCCAGAACAGGTGAACCGAAAGCTCCTTCCGGTTGCCCCAAAACCAACTGTTGTTGAGGTGCAGCAAGAACACCGCAGGAAGGACTGAATGTACAAGTTCCTCCTTTAATAATTTCAGCTTTAACAGTTGCCGGCACGGTAACGATGGGTAGAGTTGGTCTGGTAGCCCCAAAACCAGGTCTCCGATAAAAAGGAGGAGTAGGGGGGGAGAAGGGGGGGGAGAAGG
>NZ_SFBZ01000076.1:0-5773 GCF_007095495.1 Microcystis sp. M_QC_C_20170808_M9Col
CCAGACATCGATAATTTTTTGGCGAAAATCTACGGAATAGGGTCTCCTAGGAAGCTGGTAAGTTCTATTATTTGTCTATTTGCTTTCCATTGTACCTCATAGCTCCAAGAATTGCTATATATTACAGCAACTCAAGTCTGTGAACTTCTTAAAAAAATAGCTGCTTTAGGACTAACTATTCCCATCACTCTAGTATTAGATAATGCCCGCTATCAAAAATGTAAAATTGTCGAAGAATTGGCTCTTTCTTTGTCAATAGAATTACTCTATCTGCCGTCTTATTCGCCTAATCTCAATTTAATTGAAAGGCTGTGGAAATTTGTCAAAAAAAATGTTTATAGCAATTCCCATAGTTGTGAGGTACAGAGTCTTAGGTTTTGAGGGTTCGGGATTCAGGATTCAGGATTCGGGATTCAGGAGTTAAGATTTTGGTGTACCTCATGAGATTGGGAAACGCTATATATAGTAAATATTATGAGAACTTTTCTGACTTTTCTTCAGCTATTTATTAATGTCTGAATGATGCCCATCTGAAACATAAAAAAGAACTGGATTCCTTGCTGACTCTACGATTTCAGAAGTTTAATAAATCTCAGATTATGAACGTCTAAAGTATATCTCGATTGTAACGCCCCTTTGAGAGCCAGTTTCAAATTGTCGATAATATCATCGGGTAATTTTGAGAGGTTGGCCAGGGTTCTTTTTTTAACTTGATCTCCTTCTCGGTAAGAATCAGGTCGAAGAACGGCGGGAGGGGAATTACGGTTAGGAACTTTTTCTATATACATGACCACCATTCTAGCAAATCGAGAGAATTCTTGTCCATTAAGAAATATTACAAATTACATGGGTACATTAAGAGAAGTTAATGGGTGTATCCATTGATGGATAAGGGTTTTCGGCTTTTGTAGTATATATGTATAGGGAAAGTTCAGAGATACAAGAACTCAGTCGAAGTTTACACAGACTGTGAGTTTCAGCTGCCTCAGAAGGTCACGCATATCATTCAAGGCCAGGGTTCTGGCCACGACTTGAGCGAAACGGTCTTGAACCATCCACTCCCGTGTCACCTCGTTTTCAGGCTCTTGAAAATATTGCTTTTTTTTCCCAAAGACAGTAAACTCAAATGTATTGTAAATGTATTTCAGATGAATTATGACTCTATATCTAGTAGAGGATGATCGACAAGAAAGGACAAAAGAAGAGGTGAGCGAGATATTGGAGCGCATTGCCACAGTCGCATCAAAATCCCAGGGAGAGTTAATCGAAGCCCTAATCGGTGAAACAGAGGGGCGGTTATTCCTGATTATCAAAGCGATCGATCGCGCCTCCCTCGAACAAGTACTAGAAAACGCTGGGCTAAGTTGGCAACTAATCAAGGAAATGCGCTTGATTGGGCAGGACTTAGCCACTGTGCGAGAGCGCAAAGACAAAGCCAACTATCTAGTACAGTGGAATTTACCTCCGGGGCTAACGATGGAAACTTACCTGCAACGAAAAGCGGAGAAAACCCCCCTTTATGCTCAAGTGCCTGAAGTCAGTTTCGAGCGTACCTATGTTTGCGAAGACTTGAGTAAATGTCTCTGTTTCTACGATAGTCCCGATGAAGCGGCGGTAAAAAGAGCCAGAGAAGTGGTCGGCGCACCTATAGATAGTTTGACCTCGATTGAAAATATTCACCCCTAGGAGAGAACAATGATGCTCGATCGAGGCTCCGAAATCAGTTCTTTTCTAGAAGAAAGAGCCACTGACCTCAACAACGGTACAGCTAATCTCAACGTCGGTTGGTCCCTAACCAAGCTAGGAGAATCGGGCTGGTTCGGCTATGCTATACCTGAAAGCTTAGGGGGTCGGGGTGGCTCCTTATTACAGGCAGTAGAGGCGATCTCCTCTGTGTCCCAATGCTGCCTCACCACCGGTTTTGTTTTCTGGTGTCAGCGCGTCTTCATCCAATATCTGGCCGCCAGTAATAACACTTACCTACAAAACAAAATTCTACCGGCTGTTCTCAAGGGAGAGATAGCCGGAGCGACAGGACTCTCTAACGCGATGAAGTACCTCGGCGGTATCGAGGAGCTGCGTTTACAGGCAAAGATCGAGGGAGAAAACGTCACTGTTAATGGCTTCCTGCCCTGGGCCTCTAACCTCGACTCCAACGGAGAATTTATAGTGGCCGTTGCCGCTCAAACTAGATCTGGACAAACTCTTATCCTCGCCCTTCCCTCCTTCGCAGAGGGGTTAAAACGGGGTGAAGACCTACAATTATTGGGTTTACAAGCTTCCCGCACCAGTACCCTTGAATTCGATCGAGTTCAGTTATCTCACGACTGGATTATCAGCTTGGAAGCAGCAAAATTTTTACCCTCAGTCCGCCCCTGTTTCTTGCTGTTACAATGCGGACTGGCCCTTGGCATTACGCGTAAATCCCTCGCGGAGACGGAGAAAAGTTTAGGGGGAAAGGCCGCGGTAGCAAGCGATCGTTATTTCTTCGCCCGGGAGCGTCTGACTCGTCTAGAAAAGAAAATCGAGCAATTCAGCACCCTAGAAAGCTTCGATCTCGGAGGGACACGCCAACTATTCACCCTCAGAGTGGACATTACCCGATTAGCGGTGGAATCCGTATGGTTAGAAGCGGAAATTAAGGGAGGAAAAGGCTATTTCCGTAATAGCGACACGGCGCGACGGCTGCGCGAGGTCGCCTTTTTACCAGTGTTAACTCCGAGCCTGATTCAACTAGAAAGAGAGTTACAACGTCAGTCCTCTACCGATAAAATTTTCACTGGCGAACTCGATCGGGCGGGGGTGAGGGAATGAGCGTCGCCACTGATTACCCCGTCCTCACCCTCAAAAATCTCCATAAACGCTATAAAACCCGCCATGGCTACCGTACCGTTTTTGAGGATATTAACCTACAGGTGCGCTCCGGTGAGGTGGTTTGTTTGCTTGGGGCCAGTGGTTGCGGTAAATCTACCCTCCTTGCTACCGCCGCTGGTTTGCAAAGTGCCGATGGCGGAGAAATACAATTGCACTCACGACCCCTACAAGCACCAGACATCCGCAGCTCGATCGTCTTTCAATCCCCCGCCCTTTTACCTTGGTTAACCGTTTGGCAAAACGTGGCTTTTGGTTTGAAATTAAAGCGGATGCCCCGCCTCGATCATCAGCAATTGCGCGAAAGGGTTCACACCGCCGTTAAAAGCGTCAAACTAGAGGGCTTCGAGCGTGCCTATCCTCATCAACTATCGGGCGGTATGGCTCAGAGAGTTTCTCTAGCCCGCGTCCTCGCCCGCCGCCCCTCTCTCCTCCTCCTGGATGAGCCGTTTAGCGCCCTCGACGCGATCACCCGTTTCGAGATGCAAAAACTCCTCCTAGAAGTCATAGCTCTCTATAACAGCACGGTTCTCCTCGTTACCCACGACATCGACGAGGCCCTATTAGTGGCCGATCGAGTTCTTCTCATGGGCCGTCATCCGGTGGGCATCCGCCGAGAATGGACGATCTCGATGCCGAAACCCCGTTTCGAGTCAGCCAAGCTTTTGAGTGATCTACGCCGGTCAATTTTTCAAGAATTAGCCCTTGTCATGACACTGTAAATCTATGAACCTACACGATAATTGTGCTTGTTGCGGCATGAGCCGTCGAGATTTCCTGAAACTTTCGGCACTGTTTACCAGTTCCTTCGGGGCAGCGATCGCCGCCGATAATTGGAATCTCCCCGTTAACGCCAATGCCAACGATCAGCCTGTGAAAATCGGTTATCTACCGATTACGGATGCCGCCCCCCTATTGGTGGCCCACTGGCGAAAACTTTATCAAGCGGAAGGTTTAACTGCCGAACAACCGCGCCTATTCCGCTCTTGGGCGCAGATTGTTGAAGCCTTTCTCGCTCGGCAGGTGAACGTTATTCATGTTCTTTTTCCCACCTCGATCTGGATTCGTTACGGGCGCAATTTCCCCGCTAAAATCGTCGCTTGGAACCACACCAACGGCTCAGCCCTCACCGTCCTTCCCGATATTGAAAATCCCAGGGAATTGGGAGGTAAAACGATCGCGGTTCCTTTCTGGTATTCAATTCATAATTTGGTCTTGCAACAACTCTTACAACGTAACGGGCTGAAAATAGTTCGCAAAGCCAAGGACGCGCCGATCGCTTCTAACGAGGTTAATCTAGTGGTTCTCCCGCCCCCGGATATGGTATCAGCCCTCGCCAATAAGAGCATCGGTGGTTATATCGTTGCTGAACCTTTCAACGCGGCGGCGGAAAATCTAAAAACCGGTAGGGTTCTCCGTTTCACCGGCGATGTCTGGAAGAATCACGCCTGTTGCGTCGTCTTTGTTCACGAGGAGGATATTAGGCAACGGAAACAATGGACGCAGAAGGTGGTAAACGCCCTCGTTAAAGCCCAACTCTGGTCCCGGAGCAATCGCTCGGAAGTGGCCCGGATTCTCTCTAAAGATGGTGGAAAATATACCCCTCACCCGCTGCCGGTATTGCAACGGGCGCTTACTTACTATGATCGCAATTTCTATAAAAAAGACGGGGCGATCGAGAATCCAGCTTGGCAGGTCAACCGGATCGATTTCCAGCCCTATCCTTTCCCTTCCTATACGGAGGAACTGGTACGCTTACTAAAAATCACTCAGGTGGAAGGAAATACGGATTTTCTCCAAAAACTGCAACCCCGACAGGTGGCGCGGGATCTCGTGGATGACTCTTTTGTCCGTAATGCCTTGCAACAGGTGGGCGGACCGAAAGCTTTCGGCTTACCGAATAATCTCTCCCGCATCGAGACGATCAAATTTTAAAGGTCCGAACCTATGAAGTCACAATCTTTGACCTCCCCGCCAAGAGCTTTACTACCCTTATGGGGTATCGGTTTTGGATTATTGCTCTGGTGGCTATTTACCAGTCCTCTATGGCACTCAAACCCGATTTTAAATGATTTTTCCCCTGAGCGATCTTTTGTCGCTTTATTACGTCTTTTTGTTGGGGGGGAGATTATGCCCCATATCCTCACCAGTTGCCGCCGGGTTATTGTGGGCTTGGTTCTCGCTAGTGCCATCGGTGTGCCGTTGGGGGTATTAATCGGGTTGTATCGCTCCCTTGAATCGGCTTTGTCGGCCCTATTTCAATTTCTACGCATGATCTCGCCCCTTTCTTGGATGCCTTTAGCGGTGATGGTTTTGGGAATTGGTGATCTACCTGTGTATTTTTTGCTGACGGTGGCGGCTATCTGGCCGATCCTTCTCAATACGGCTGCTGGGGTTAATGCGGTTGATCGCTCTTGGTTGACTTTAGCCCGCAGTCTCTGTGCTACCCGAGGGGAAACGGTTTTCCAGATTATTCTGCCTGCGATCCTCTCCCATCTCTTAACTGGTTTCCGTTTGGCTATAGGTATTATCTGGATCGTTCTTGTACCGGCGGAAATGCTGGGGGTGAGTGCGGGTTTGGGTTATTATATTCTCGATACACGCGATCGACTCGCCTATTCAGAGTTGATGGCGGTGATCCTCGTTATTGGCGCAATTGGTTATCTGCTCGATTGGGGTTTGCGTCTGGCTCATCGCTCTTGGACGCATCAAGATTAGCCTAGGGTCTGCTGAAAAAGTTTTTCCTAGGGGCAGGGTGTAACCCCCCCAACCCCCCCGACATCGGTAGGGCTGTTTCATTTAAATTAAGTACAGCTGATTTTGAGTCAATAAATTTGACTGAAAATTCTCAAGTTTATCTTTCTCTAACCAAAAGAGTTAGTCACAATAATTAATCTTTAAT
>NZ_SFBZ01000077.1:0-15478 GCF_007095495.1 Microcystis sp. M_QC_C_20170808_M9Col
AAGCATTTAAATTGCTTGTTGAGACGAGGCAAGAGGCAAGAGGCAAGAGGCAACAGTAAAGGGATTGGGGGAGATTCGGCTAATCTTAAGAATAAGCGCTTTAAATGCGTCTTAGCTTAGAAGTTTCCTACTGTCTTTTCACTGATTACTGTTTACTGATCACTGATCGCTGAAACATCTCCCAACCGCTCATTTAATTTAAATCCTGAAAACCGACACTGCTGGCAACTCCTGTAATTCCGGTCATCTCCTCACTACTGTTGGCATCGAGGAAACGATCCAAGTTATCAAAAGTGGTTCCGTAGGTAATAGTGTTATCGTCGTATCCTTTCAGACTGACGGTATGTTGATTAAAAGCTTGGTGGAGATGGGGTAAACCGATGAGATAACTGTAGGTAGTTGCTCCGATGGCTAAATCCCTACCCATTTCTTTAGTAGCCGACTCTAAACGAAAAGCGGCGTTGACCGTATCGCCGATCGCCGTATAATCTGGATGTTCACCGCTGCCAGTATTGCCCACCATGGCATAACCGGTATTCACTCCCGCACCGATGCGTAATTTAAAGGGTAAGGGATATTCTTCGCTTAAGGCGCGGGTCATCCTGTATATTTGCGTAATTGCTTGGAAAATTTGCAAGATATCGTCTTGATTGACTTCCTGTTGGCCGTGAAACCAGATGGCCATGATCGCATCACCAATATATTTATCTACCCAACTGCCGGAACTGCGGATAATACTCCCGGCATGGCGAAACCAATTGCCAATCAGAGAAGAAAGCACTTTTTCGTCTAATTGCCTCGTTAAAGCCGTAAAATTTCGTATATCCACCACCATCACCGATGTTAAGCGACGTTCATGGAGGGCGGAGGTGGGGGTATCCCATTCTAAATTGCGCGGTTGCTTGCCTATATTAGTGGGAGTAGGACGATAGAACTGCACTTCGGTTTGGCCAAAGGTGATCCGATCTTTGCCATGGATAGTTACGGGAATGGCTACCCTTCTGCCATTAACAAAAGTTCCATTGCGACTACCGAGGTCGATCAGATAAAAATCTCCTGTTTCCGTGGATTGTAAAATAGCGTGATTGCGAGAGATACAGTAATCTTTAATCACGATATCGTTATCTTTGCCCCGTCCGATTGTCCAGTAAGGTCTCCCCACGAGAGGGAAAAAACGCTGTCCCTTCTCGGTATGGAGTAGTAAATAAGGATTTTGTCCTAGTATATCCACGGGTAGATCAGCGGCAATAGATAGATAGCATTAACTATATATCATATAGCGAATATTTCGCAGCTCTTCCGATGTTTTTATCTATTTTTACATTCCCCCAAGATGTTTTTCCGAAAAACCTTGATTGTGGAAACTACTATTGAGAACATTTTCAATAATTGATTTTTTCTGAGAAAAGCAATTACAATTTTGGCTCTTCGTTACTTGTTATGGTTCGATAGGGGGGCATAAATCGACTAAATCCTTATCTGGCAAGAGACTTAATTGATTAGTTCGCTCTAGATAAAAAACAATTGACAAAAATAGCCCGAAGAGCCACAATTTTTAACCTTAATAAAAATCGCTCATTGTAGATATAACCCTTGCTGGGAATGGGTTGGGAGCAATGTATTGGCAAAACTCATCAATTGAATGTTAAGAAGTTTAGCTAGGAAAACCCTTAGGCCAGAGAAGCGGTAATCCAAAATAAACCATCGACTAAAATTGTACTCAATACGGCTCCGCTAAATGCCCACCAATGGCATACCCGTTTTTGCAAAGGATAGATACCGATCGCTAGGAGCAGGTTGAGCAGCACAATCGCCCAACTGATGCCCCAGGGGGTCTGAATTTGGGCCAAGGCGTTATCAAATATCGGCGATACTAGGTTGGGAGCTAGTTCCACGGTCATTAATTGTCGCCAGTAGGGAATTAGTCCCGTTAGATAGAAATATACATCGGTGATGGCGGTTCCTAACAAAGAACCAAGATAGAAAAGATTGCCCACTTTGCGGCGACCTTTGTATAATCCCCAGAGAACAAAGGGCAGCCCGATCGCTTCCATGGGAATATGGATCAAGGGTTCCCAACGCCACCAACCCCAGTACAGAGAACCTGCTAACCAACTCCAACTAAAACCCAAAAGTAAATCTCCCCAAAGACTGATTTTTGCTTGTTTGAGCAGCCAAATCCCTAACCCCACCCAGAAAACGGTTAAACCTAGGCTAATTTCGGGATAGTAGCGCACTAGGGGCGCTTGTATGAACACGGGGACTGATACCAGAAATGCTGCTGTCCAAAAGACGGATTGACATTTTTCCCAGTTAGGGACTAGGGGTTTCAGGCGATCGGGATTGCTGGGGACTAGGGTAGAGTTGAGCAAAGGATTTCAGAATTGTTACAAAACTTTACTTATATTAAGATACATCATTCTTTCTCTACTATATCCCCCCTAGGGGGATTTGGGGAAATTAAAAAATTGTTTTTGGCAATGCGCTATCCTGTTAGAATCGAAACGACAGCAGCGATCGAGGAGTGCAAAAAATATGGCAGCGGGCCATGAAGAAAATCCGAGAATGCCCCTAGATAAAGTTATTTTTGTCATTGCTTGCGTCTATCTAGGTTGGGTGGTGGCATGGCTAATCAGTCAAAAAAATGCCCCTGTCTCTCAAAATGGCACGATTTCCCAGGAAGAGCAAAAATTTATCGCCTATCTGCAATCATCCCTGGCTATTATCGATCGCCAAGGTCAAACTTCATCCCCCGATCCTGATCCTGATCCCCAAAATAACCCTTCTCCGGTAGCCAGGGTTCCACCACCACCCCCCGCTAATTTACCGGTTAATAATACTCCCCAGATCATAGAAAGAATTTACGTTCCCGTTTATCCCCAAACCCCTGAAACTGCTGCCAAAATTGCCCCGGTTACACCCGCAAATCCCGACATTTCCGCGCCACCATTACCGGCTGCCCCCCAAGTGAATCGGCCGTTGGCAGCGGTTATTCCCACTAATAATCAGGTGAAAAATACCCTGGTGGGGGTGATGGATTTAGGCGATCGATCTTCAGCTTTATTTGATAATAAGGGGATAACTATGCGTATTTCTCCGGGGGAATTTATCAACGGTTGGACTTTAGTGGAAGTTGGTAGTCAACAGGTTATTTTGTCTCGCAACGGGCAAACGAAAGTCTTAGAAGTGGGACAATCTTTTTAGGGTGAACTACCCGCTGGGCAAGATTGTCGGGGCTTCTGAACTCACGGGGGAATGCCTGAAGATAGACTTACGCCCACCTTGCGGATTTGGTATGATAGAGACAATTAGAACAGGTTTGAGAACTAGAAAAAAATCTATCAATCTCCATCAATAAAACACCTGATTGACAAACATTTTGTTAACGAAGAAAATAAACTGTAGCGGTAATAATACTCAGAATTACCACAGTCCAGCGCAGATAACTAGGAGAGATAATTCTAGCTAGTTTTCCCCCCAATAAACCCCCAATTAAAGAACCAATTGCTACCACTATCGCCGCCGACCAATATACCTGATTAGAAAAGAGAAAAAACCAAGATGCCGCGACGTTAACCACCAAAGAAAGCAACTGTTTTAAAGCATTTAATCTCGTGAGATTATCCTTGATAAATAAGCCCAAAATTGCCAACTCGATCACACCTAAACCCGCTCCAAAATAACCACCATAAATTGAAGCGAGAGCGATGGGTAAAACCGCCCAAATTTCCGGTATATTGCCCTTTTTGTCCCCCTGTCGCCGCTGCAACCAAGAGCGTAAAGTATCTTGAAAAGCCAATAAAGCCGCCGCTAAAAGAATCAGAAAAGGAATCAGGCGGTCAAACACTTGATCGCTGCTATTTAACAGCAAAATACCACCGATAATGCCGCCAATAACTGCCGATGGTAGCAATAACTGAATCCGTTTTTGTTGCCCGTGCAGGTCTTTTTTTTGGGCGAGAGTTGCCCCCAGATAACCCGGGCATAAAGCGACGGTATTAGTCACATTTGCCATTACCGGTGGGATACCCACCGCCATCAGCGTCGGAAAAGTAATCAGACTACCGCCACCGGCAAGAGCATTAATTAAGCCGGCAGCCACGGCAGCGATTACTAGGAAGCCATACTGAATAGGCGTGAGCATTTAGGCGTTAGGAATAGTAATTAGGGCTAAATCAATTTTTTCCTCATCAACTTGCTTAATTTCGGCTCTAATTCCTGGGCCAAAGTATCTTTCGATTTTTTCTTGTTTTGCCAGCCACTTTTCTAGGGGTAAAAGGGGCGATTCAAATTCTAGGGTGAGACAATAGGCGGAATCAACAGCAGTTTCACGAATTGCCACTAAAGTCGGTCTTTCCTCGTCCGTGGGGCTTAATCCCAGCTTTTCTAGGGCTTCATCCAGATGCACTTCCTGTCCGTAGCGATAGCGGGTGACATCCTTGCGAAGTTTGGTTTGGGTGACAGTAGCCTGTTGTTGGCGCAATTGCAAGATTTCGGGGCTAGTGGGTTGACTGAAGGGTATAGGTTTGATTTCTGAAGCTTTTAGGGCTAAACCTCCCAATAATAACGGTAATCCGTAGAAAAACCCCGCTAAATTGACCGTGGCGTTACCTTGGGCATAACCGATAATCCCGATAACCGTTAAAATACTGCCTAAAATTAAGCCAAAGTATGATAGTCTAATTTTCCTGAGCATGAAATAATTTTTTTCTTGAGTACGCTAATCCTTTAGAGATTATACAACTCAAAAGAATCTTTTTTGCAGATGGGCAGTGGGGAGATTTTTCAGTTATCAGTAAACAGTCATCAGTCATCAGTGAAAAGAAAGCGGCGAACTTGCCACTTAATAAGTAAGTAATCTGAATTAATTGTTAGATAGTGGCACAGGCTTCTGGTTCTTTGTATTTTATCTTTGATTGTAACCAGCTACTTAGTTGATGATAGGTGGTGCGTTACGACGGATTGTTACCTTTAAGTCACCACAGGAATTTTTGCCGTCTAACGCACCCTAAGTTTTACTTAGTTGATGATAGGTGGTGCGTTAGGACGGATTGTTACCTTCAAGTCAAAACAGGAATTTTTGCCGTCTAACGCACCCTACGTTTTACTATTGCCGATGTACTCGCAATTTCTCAATTAATTGAGATAATTTCTGGTCAGAAGCGGCAGTAATAAAGTCTAATTTAAACTTTTGTCCCTGACTGAGATATTCTGCATAACTAGACCGAAGAAAAGGACGAAACTTTTCATTATCAGCAATATAAACTTCAAAAAAAGAGACCAATAAAGCCCCCGCATAATCCTCGATTAAATTTTGATCGGGTAAAGTGATATCGACCACAGACTCCAGGGTTTTTTGCATTCCTGCATCCAATTCTGTAAAATTTACATGAGCTTGTCCCTCCACCATGGCCAAATATTTATCCGGCGTTTTTAACCAAGTAAAAGGAATCGCCTGTTCAAAAATCGGATTAGCTGCTGGGTCATAACTTCCTGAACCCAAGAGGACAGGAATCGAGATTTTACTTAAACCTTTTTCCCCAAAAATACTGCGGTTAACGGGATTAGCCGCAAAGACAGCCGTGACTCGTTCATCGCGAAAATTATAGACCTGTCTAGGCAATTCTAGGGCGCGACATTCCAGTAAAATAGCGATATTAATCCCGGAGTAAGGACGATTACAATCTTGGGCGAGATTATCAAAATCAATTTGTGCGCCGGCAACAGCTAGAGATGTATAACCCCCGAAGGAATGACCCGCTACTCCCACATTAGTGAGGTTAAGTTTACCTTGAAATTGACTAGCATTTCGTCTGGCTAATTCATCGATGACAAAGCTAATATCTTTGGGTCGATTAATAAACTCATTGCCATCAAAAATATTGCGATAATACCCCCCTAACATTCCTTGTAGGTATTGGGTATCACTGCCGGGGTGTTGCGGTGCCGCTACTAAAAATCCGTAGGAAGCTAGATGTTCAATTACTTGGGCATAATCTTCCGGTCGCGAGGCTAATCCGTGGGAAAAAATAATTACAGGTGTTTTGCCTTCTCGGAAAGTTTGCGGGATATAAACATTCACATATAAACTGCGATTGCGACTGCTATCGGTTAGGTTCCAAACTTCTTTTTTTACCTGAAAGCTACCGCGCTGACGCAAATCGGGTAAACTGGCATAATTAATCGCTGGTTTAACGGCAGCGGCTTCCTCGGCTGTCCAGAGGCGCATATCTTTGATAAATATTTCCGCCACATAAACCGCATAATCGATGGTTTTAGCTAATCCGAGGATTTCTTCCCCCTGTAACTGTATATTATTGGGGAATTTTTTCAGGACATTTAAAAGGGTTAATCCCCCCGGATCGAAAGCGGCACTAACAATCGCACCCCGCAGGGCATATTTACCATTAATTCCCCCTTCAATGGTGATGCCTTTGCCCAAACGAGAGAGCATATCAGCACCCATCACACTATTAAAAAAACGAGATAGTAAAATAGGATCGATGTCAATCTTTGTTAATAAAGCCTCACGAAACTGCTCTCTTGCTTCGGGAGTTGCTCTGGCGAGAAATCTTTTTAAATTAGCGTCGATTTTTCCTTCTTTAGCAAAGGTTTCTAGGGATGCTACCGATACGGAAAAGACGAGGGGAGTATAGACAAATTCAATTTCTTCGGCGGCTTTTAGGGGTAAAGCGGTCATACTCGCAGCGAAAAGACCTAGGAGAAAAGCTCGCAGCCGACGGGTGGGATTATTTCTGGGAAAACGATTTTGTAACCGGGGGATAATCATGGGGTTTTTAGTTAGGGTAGATGACAACAATTAAAAGGGAAAAGTAGCATACGGTCGGTTGAAAAACGTTCTTGGTTACTTGGTTTCCTTGACCACCGATTAAAGGTATCGGAACGCGGGTTTCTGAGGTACTAAGGAGCCAATTTAAGACTAGGGCAAGCGATAAAGTGCCAAGCAAAGTAGAACCAAAAAGCATGAGCAAAACCTCGATAGATTAATCTGGGAGATTTTGATTCTAGATTATTATTGAGTATTTCTGAGTATAACATCTAAAATAGATATTATATTAAAGTTGTTTTTATGTCAAGATATGAGTCATTAATAAAAAAACAATAAATACATACATTTAATAAGTGAAAGTGATATATTTTGAGATGAAAATAATCCGATAGGTTTTTTGACTGGGATAAATTGCTAATTATTGCGAATGTGAATATCTTGCTGCGGGAAGGGAATCTCGATACCCTGTTGAGTAAACCTATCAAGAATAGCACAATTAATATCACTAATGACTCGCTTTTTTCTATTAACATCATCCAACCAGAACTTTAATTCAAAGTTTAAACTAGAATGATCAAAATTCAGAAAAAAGGCTACTGGTTCGGGGTTTTTAAGTATGTGAAGATGTTGAGCGGCAATGTCTAGCAATAAATTCATCACCTGTTGGGCGTTAGAATTATAACCAACTCCGATAACAACTGAACAATAAATCAAGTTATCACTACCCGTGTAGGTGGTGACATCCTCAGTAAAAAACTTTTGATTGGGAATAATTTTTTCGGAATTGTCTGTAAGAATTTGCACTGTTGTCGCTCGAATACCTAGCTTTTTTACCTGAGAAGTCTGTCCTTCAATATTAATGATATCACCGGGTTTGAGAACTTTTTCAAATAATAGTAAAATACCGCTAATGAAATTACTTACCACTTGCTGCATACCGAAACCAATACCCACCGATAAACCGCCAGTAATTGCCGCTATTGCCGTTGCATTAACTCCCACATAACCCAAGATGATAATAAAACCTAAGACAATGAAAAAATAACGTCCTAACAGTAAAGTTGCTTCAATTTCACCGCGACTCGCTTGCTGATTTAAGTTAGTAATGCTCAGAATTATACTCTCTATAAGAACAACAATAATTACCAGAAAATAGGGAGCTATTATCAAAATAAATATGCTTCTCAATGTGATCGGACTATTGAATAAATTGAAGGGAGATACTTGGGCAATTTCTTGAATATTATTGTAAACACCAATAATATTTCTCAGGAGGAATAATACCAATAAAGGTGCTAAAAGCCGACCATGATAATATTTAATTGTATTGACGGAAAACCTAGCGTATAATCCAGCTAATAAACAACGATAAATCAAATAAAAAAAAACTAATTGTATCGATAAATTAATCATTCCTCTTGTCCAGTTTTGACTGAAAAAAATCAGATACTTTAAGTCAAGTAAAATTAGACTAATAACTGGGAAATTAAGAAACTGTATCAGGATAGCAAAATATTGACGGAGGGTTAATTTTTTATCACTATGGATAAAACTGGTGACGGGAGGAAATCTTTTTTCTAAGTAAGACCATAACCATTTTGATAATAACCAAGCAAGAATTAAAGACAGAAAAATGATCGTTAATTGACTTTGAACATTTCTGCGTCCTAAAAATAATAATTGGTTAGCGATTATTTCCGAAAGAGAGGGAATATTGTTGTTCATAATTAATTTATTTTCCTGACTTCCTGATCGAGACCTGATTCAATATAAAGTGTCAGTTTTTGGGCTGCTGCTGAGGAAGATATTTCACCAGCGATCGCTCTTTCATACCAAAATTCTCCTTTTTCTAAAATTTTATTCAACTTTTCCCAATCATCCAGAGGTACTGCCACGGCATTTTGAGATTGTTGTAATAATACCGATTCGATCGGTAGTAAATTTCCTTCGATCTGCACCCGTCGATTAGTGGGAATAAAACTTTCTGTTTGGATGATTGCTTGTAATTGTTGTTTGGGATTAGAGAGAAATTTTCCTAAAGCTAACCCCAAACTATTTTCATTATCACTATTATTGCGATTAAATACCATCACCCGTGTATAGAGAATTGGTGCTGCTTTACCCTGAGTTTCTTGGGGAAGTAAAGCGACTCTGAGATCATCTTGTAGGCTGTTTTTTAAATCGGCAATTTCAATAGAATTACACACATAATAGGTTAAGCGACCTCCAGCAAAGGCATCATGAAGTAATTCCCGTTGACGATTGAGGATAAAATTAGGCTGTGACGAGGCAAATTTTAGCCATTCTAGCCATTTTGCCCAACCATCTAAGCGAGGTTGCAGCCGACCCTGATCATCCCACAAATAGCCGCCAAAAATTGCCATTCCCCAAAAAGTATCTTCAAAAGAGGACACCATCCCCACAGAATAGCCTTTGCGCGCACGTTCCACTAATCCCCCTAAACTGGTGGGAGGTTGCTTCAGTAGCGGATCGGGACTAACTTGTAATTTTTTTTGATTATAACACAGTACATTGGTACGAGAACCTAAGGGAATACCATAGATTTTTCCTTGATAGCTAACTTGTTTCAGCGTCGGGGGATAATAAATAGATAAATCTAGATTGTTCTGGTCAATTTCCCCCAGTACTCCTTGAGATACTAATCTGGGTATATTTCTCGAAAAAATTAGAATAACACTCGCACCCAATCCGCTTTGAGATTGTTTAAAAAAACGTTCGGGTATCTTATCGACAGGAATAGCTTGTTCAAGAATTGTCACTTGCGGATTTAATTTTTCAAACTCTTGCAAACCGAGACCTACTACTTCAGTTAAATTGCCCTCTTCTGGATACCAAACCAAAAGGGTTCCTTGCCGTTGCTCCGATGATTGGTTAGGAAGATCACTAAAACAAGCATAAAGAAAAATTGGCATCAAGATAAAAAGCAATAGGAGCGATATAATTACCCTTATTTTTTTCCTTCTCCAAGCAGTTTTAACTCTGAGCCTTAGAAATTGCATCGCTCGTGATCCTTCAACAATCTTGCCATCTATTCATAGTACATGAAAAGGTGAATAATAATCTTCATCAGAAAAATAATTAACATGATTTTTTGTCAAGAGCCACCAGTATAGCAATAATCCCAGTTACTATCGGCTGCCATAATAGAATTAGTCCAAAACGCCCTGCAAGAACTACAAAATCTAGAGGAGGAAAACACCCCATGACCCATCACTACAGCATCACCATTCAATGGTCAGATGAAGACCAAAAATTTATCGCCCATCTACCTGAATTTGGACCCTATGCTCATACCCATGGTGAAACCTACCATGCAGCTCTACAAAATGCCCTTGAAGTTCTAGATATCCTTATCGAAGACTACACTGCACGAGGCAAATCTCTCTCACGTCCCCAGGATATTTCCCCATAGCCCAAATATTCTCAGTTCAGTAATATCTCCTAGTATTTAACCGTTCATAGAACATTTTACACCATGATCTCGAAAAAGCCAAAATAAACTTCAAAAGAACCCAATGGAGTGGCAATAATTTGGGAAAATCACAGTTATATTCTCATCACTTAAGAAGAATGGGAATCCTTAGATGAAACTGCCGAACTCATGCAGCAATAAAGGAGATTGAACTTTACGTTATCCTGATATCGGGGGTTTCTTGGTTTAGACCTAGAAGCTATATTAGAGACAGTAGGCGATAGTCACTGATAACTGATAACTGTTAACTGTTAACTGAAATAACAGCAGTACCTGTTAGTTTCAATCAATAAAAATTTAGGGTAATAAAAATGAGTAAGTTTAAATTATTTGATGATATTCAACTAACGGAAGATATTCCCTTAACCGATGGTGGAATTGCGCCTATCGGTACAGTTGGAGCAATTGTAGAAGTTCTGAAAAATGGGGAGGCTTACCTAGTAGAATTATTTGGGAATTGGGTTAAATATGATGAACAAGGAAATTTTGTCTCAACCACTCAAGCAGAAAAAGAAGCATTTATGGAGACAATTGGCGTAGAAATTGTTTATCCTAATCAATTAGTGTTAGCTGTTCCCGCTAAAGAGATTATGCAAGTTACGGCTTAGATCATTACTAAAGTTGTCATATCGCCTTCTTCTCGATCAGAACTGAAAAGCCCAAAATAAATAATAAAAATTTCAGCCAACAAGCAATTTTTGCTTTATTATGAGAGTAATTCCCAAAAACCTTAAGCGATTTATGTATCAAGTTACCGTTGATTACGCCAAAGCCAACCTAGAAGAACTCTGCGATCGCACTGAAAAAGAACCCGATGGAGTAGTGATCGTTCGTGAAAATCGCAGTTATATTCTCATCACTAAAGAAGAATGGGAATCCTTAGCTGAAACCAGCGAACTCATGCAAGATCCCAAACTATTACAACACATTGCATCAGCACGACGAGAATATGCCGCAGGAGAAACCCTCACAATGGAACAAGTATTTGGATGACAACCTACACAATTGTCTTTTCTAAACAAGCGCGAAAAGATACCGACGAACTCACCCAAAAACAGAAAGTCAAACTTCAAGAAATTTTAACTAACATAATTGCAATTAATCCCTATATTGGCAAATCCTTAAAAGGCGATTTAGAAGGCTTGTATTCCTATCGCCTAAATCGAAAAGATCGTCTGCTTTATGAAATTTATGAAGACGATAAAACTATTCTGATTATTCGTACAAAAACACACTATGGAGATTAGGTAATAGCGGTCATAACCACTGAATTCATCCCCGTTTATAATATAGCTTGATCCTGTTAGGCAAAAATAGTAGTGATGCCGATCACTACCAGGAAAAAGACGGAAGAAATGCACTTCAGGAACTAGCCAAATTAAATCAAGGAGACAACCCATGAATTATCACTATAGTATTTATATTCAATGGTCACAAGAAGACAACAAATTTATCGCCCATCTCCCTGAATTTGTCTCCTATGCTCATACTCACGGCGAAACCTACAATGAAGCGCTACAAAATGCCCTTGAAGTTCTAGATTTCCTTATCGAAGACTACACTGCACGAGACAAATCTCTCCCAATTTTTCAGGCTATTTCCCCATAGCTAAAATATACTCTATTACAATCAAAACGTATTTTATCTGAGCAATTATGGCTGAATTAAGTTCAAAAATTACCGCAATTATTCATTGTGGTGAACAACAAGGATATGTGGCCGAATGCGCGGAAATTTCGGTTGTGACCCAAGGAAATACCTTGGATGAGGTGGTTAATAATCTCAAAGAAGCTGTCTTATTACATTTAGAAGGAGAAGAGCCTAGTGAGTTTGGTCTAGTTGCCAAACCTTCTCTACAGATTACGGTTGAGTTACAGCCTGAATATGCCTAAACTGAAACAACTATCAGGCAAAGACGTGATCAAGATTCTCGCTCGATTTGGCTTTACTATTCACAGTCAACGAGGAAGTCACATTAAATTGCGTCGTGTTATCTCCCAGAGAAGAGAGACTTTAACTATTCCCAATCATCGAAAACTTGATCCTGGAACCTGTTAGGCAATTTTCAAATAAGCAAGTCAATATATTCTAGAATCAGAGCTTTATCCTTATTTCTATGATTTATAGAAAAAGTTAAGTGAAGCGGGGTTAAAAGGATCGACAAATATCTAATTGTTCTCGAAAAAAGTGAAACGGGATTTTCCGCTTATTCACCCGATGTAGTAGGGTGTGTACCAACAGGGGCGACTTTAGAAGAAACAACGGAGCAAATGCGATCGGCTTTGGCTTTGCATTTGGCAGATGTTGAAAATTGTCCCCAACCGCGAGGAATTGATGCCTATCTAGAAGCTTTGCGAGATTCGGAAGGAGAAACATTTTTTCTGACTCATATTCCACTGGATCAAGTCTTAATTAGGGTTTGCAGCAAAAAGTTTGTTGGTGGGGTTAGGAGCCGGTAGTCAGGAGTCGGTCGTCAGTACTATATGCTTGAGAAAATACAGCAAAAAATCGCCATCATTAAGGAGATTGAATTTGTTGATTGAGACTTGCTTTGAGAGAAATCGACATAAAGATAATATAGTAATCTCAAAAGCTCCTTTTTTAGAAGTTTTTCAAGAAATTAAGCAAATTATCTGTATATTTAATCACTTAATCAGAAGCATTTACCTTTGAAATAGCAGTTTTTAAATAGGAAACCACCTCATTAATTGCTACTTCTGACGCTTTTTTACTGGCTCTTTCGACTAATTCCACCTTACCCGATTTGAGAGATTTACCCGTGACAATGCGATAGGGAATCCCAATTAAATCCGCATCTTTGAACTTAACTCCCGCACGTTCATTCCGGTCATCTAAAAGGGTTTCAATGCCGGCTTGATTTAACTCATTGTATAAACTTTCGGCGGTTTTTACCTGCTCGGCATCAGCTAAATTAGGAATAACCACAATCCCTTGATAGGGGGCAATAGCTACTGGCCAAATAATGCCATCTTTATCGTAGGATTGTTCTACGGCTGCCTGGGCTAAACGCGATACTCCTATCCCATAACAACCCATACAAATGGGGGTAGATTCTCCCGCTTCATTAGTATAAAAAGCATTCATGGCTTGAGAATATTTATAGCCCAATTGGAAGATATGACCGACTTCAATTCCTCTAGCACTTTGCAAGGTTTGATCAGGATCGTGAATAGCTCGATCGCCTACCTGGGCTTTGCGTAGATCGACGATTAATTCCGGTAAGATAAAATCTTTACCCCAATTCGCCCCCACTAAATGAAACCCCGTTTCATTTGCACCGGTGATCAAGTTTTCTAAGTCTGTCACCGTGTTGTCTGCTATGCGTAAAAACTTAGGAGCTATATCGCTGGCTTTTTTGAGCAAATTATCTTCTAAGTCGGGACCAATATAACCTAAAGGTAAAGGTTTAGTTGCCCATTTCTGTTGAGCGGCAGCATCGGGTATTTTTAAAGCCAAAATTGTTTTAGCATTGTAACGGCTCGCCTGTCTAACTAATTCATTTTGTAGTTTAACTTCGTTAACCTCTTGATCTCCCCGAATGCTCACCAAAACTAAAACAGTTATGCCACTATCATAAACCACTTCGTAGAGAACATTTTTGACGATAGCGGTGGCAGAACAATCGAGAAATTTAGCTAAACTTTCGATAGTGTTGGTGTTAGGAGTCTCTTTTTTAGCAAACTTTTTAAAGGGAGAAGCCACTTTATCTGCCGGCAAAGAAACGGCTTTTTCCACATTAGCCGCATACTTTTCATCGGCGGTAAATAAAACCTCATCTTCTCCGGCATCAGCTAAGACCATAAATTCTTGGGATGCGGAACCGCCAATCGCTCCAGAATCGGCTTCTACTGCCCGAAAAGCTAACCCACAACGGCGGAAAATATTGCGGTAAGCTATATCCATCGCTTGATAGGTTTTCTTTAAACATTCCTCGTCGAGATTGAAAGAATAGGCATCTTTCATAATAAATTCTCGTCCCCGCATTAAACCAAAACGAGGGCGAATTTCATCGCGAAATTTAGTTTGAATCTGATATAAATTAACCGGTAATTGTCGATAGGAACGAATTAAATCACGAGCGACGGCAGTAATTACTTCTTCGTGAGTCGGTCCTAATCCTAACTCCCGGTTTTGCCGGTCCGTCAGGGCAAACATAATCCCTTCTGCTTTTGTGTAGGTGTCCCAACGGCCTGATTCTTGCCAGAGTTCCGCCGGTTGCAGTTGGGGAAGTAAACATTCTTGGGCGCCAGCTTTATTCATTTCTTCCCGGACTATCTGGGAGACTTTCTGCAAAACCCGCCACATCAGGGGTAAATAGGCGTAAATACCGCTGCCAATGCGACGAATGTAACCGGCACGCACCAAGCATTTATGACTGGGTATTTCCGCCTCGGCCGGGTCTTCCCGGAGGGTGACAAAAAGCTGTTGAGAGAGTCGCATCCTATCGATATCCTTTTGAACAGAAGACTTTCTATTATCTCATCAAAGGAGAGCGACTGCAATGATCAATTACTTGTGTTGACAAACAATAACAGCGATCAGTTTACCGATTCTCAGGTATTTCCCCTCACAACTTGAGACTGGTTGGAGACGCATTGGACTCTAGTTCCAATTGCCTAACTCCCTTGTTCTCTACTCTAGGAAATATGAGCGTTCAGGTTGATCGCTGTTATCGTCGTTATCGAGACAGAATGTAACTTTAACAGGGTTTACTCCTTTGTGAACTTGACCTTTATAACCTTGCCAGTCGATCTGTCAGGGAAGCTTTTTTCTTTAGCTTCAATTATTAATATAACATCGGATTGGGGCTAGAAATCTTTCTCTTAATCAAAGTTTACATTACTGGGATCAAGGAAAAGCCTCGATGTTTTGACGCTTAACCGACCATAACTCCCTTCTGTCAAAGTGGGTGAGGTAATACCCCCTAAATGGGGAGCATCTCACCTTTGTAACCCCTAAATCAGGTTTTATGTCAAGCTATTTTAAAAGCCTTGCTAGAAACCAGTTTTAGGGACAAGTATAATTACTCACTTGCATAAATGAGATGCTCCCCCTAATTGACATCCTCGCCGCCGTAAAACGGACGGCGATTCCCAAACCTCACGATTTAGGTTTCTGCTTCTTTCCCTTGCGGGGTTCCGCACCTGCCTTAACAGATTTACTCTGTTCTGGTC